>UGYN01000003.1 GCA_900457075.1 Serratia quinivorans | reverse complement strand
CAGCGGTGTCACTGTCGGCCACGAAGTTCACGTCAACCTTCTGCTCGCTGTCGCCCCACCTTCGCCGTCACCGTCGAGGTGCCCGCCGTCATGCTGGTCAGGGTGGTCGCGGCCATACCGTCCGCTCCGGTCGTAACGTGTTTCCGTCACCACCGTCGCGTCGTTGCCTGCCAGGAAGCTCACCTCCACACCAGAGACCGGGTTGCCGTTCGCATCGGTGACTTTTGCGGTCACACTGTCCGTCGACTTTTCCGTCGGCTACAGCATTGGTTGTCACCCACCGCCAAGTCGCCGTCAGCAATGCCGGCCGAGTCCTTATCCGCCACGAACGTCGTGTTTTTGCTCGTGCCCTTGCCATTCACTTCTGCTGTCACCGCATAGGTGCCCGCCTTCAGGCTCGTCACTGTGGCGCCGGCATTACCATCCGCCCCTGTTTGCACCTCATGTGGTGTGATGGTTGCCCCTTCCGCCACATTGAACGTCACGGTCTGGTTGGCGAGCGGGTTGCCGTTCGCATCGGTGACTTTTGCAGTGATCGCATTGATGTCCTTGCCATTGGCCGTTGCACCCGTGCCCACGCTCAGATTGCCGTCGGTGATTTCAGCGGTGTCACTGTCGGCCACGAAGTTCACGTCAACCTTCTGCTCGCTGTCGCCCACCTTCGCCGTCACCGTCGAGGTGCCCGCCGTCATGCTGGTCAGGGTGGTCGCGGCCATACCGTCCGCTCCGGTCGTAACGGTTTCCGTCACCACCGTCGCGTCGTTGCCTGCCAGGAAGCTCACCTCCACACCAGAGACCGGGTTGCCGTTCGCATCGGTGACTTTTGCGGTCACACTGTCCGTCGACTTTCCGTCGGCTACAGCATTGTTGTCACCCACCGCCAAGTCGCCGTCAGCAATGCCGGCCGAGTCCTTATCCGCCACGAACGTCGTGTTTTTGCTCGTGCCCTTGCCATTCACTTCTGCTGTCACCGCATAGGTGCCCGCCTTCAGGCTCGTCACTGTGGCGCCGGCATTACCATCCGCCCCTGTTTGCACCTCATGTGGTGTGATGGTTGCCCCTTCCGCCACATTGAACGTCACGGTCTGGTTGGCGAGCGGGTTGCCGTTCGCATCGGTGACTTTTGCAGTGATCGCATTGATGTCCTTGCCATTGGCCGTTGCACCCGTGCCCACGCTCAGATTGCCGTCGGTGATTTCAGCGGTGTCACTGTCGGCCACGAAGTGAGCATCTTTCTTAGCTTCGCTATCATTAACCTTCGCGGTTACTGTATAAGCCCCTGCTTTGGCACTGGTCACTACTGCTGCAGCCTTACCTTTAGCCCCGGTAGTCCCTTTCACCGTAGTGATGTTCGCCCCTTCGGTCACAGTAAAGATAACCTCCTGATCGGCAACCGGATTACCATTCTCATCAGTTACCGTTGCCGTGGCGGTCACACCATCAGTTACCTTGCCGCTCGCGACCGTGTTGTCATGACCGATTACCAGGTTCTCATCAGTAATGGCAGCGGTGTCACTGTCGGCCACGAAGTTCACGTCAACCTTCTGCTCGCTGTCGCCCACCTTCGCCGTCACCGTCGAGGTGCCCGCCGTCATGCTGGTCAGGGTGGTCGCGGCCATACCGTCCGCTCCGGTCGTAACGGTTTCCGTCACCACCGTCGCGTCGTTGCCTGCCAGGAAGCTCACCTCCACACCAGAGACCGGGTTGCCGTTCGCATCGGTGACTTTTGCGGTCACACTGTCCGTCGACTTTCCGTCGGCTACAGCATTGTTGTCACCCACCGCCAAGTCGCCGTCAGCAATGCCGGCCGAGTCCTTATCCGCCACGAACGTCGTGTTTTTGCTCGTGCCCTTGCCATTCACTTCTGCTGTCACCGCATAGGTGCCCGCCTTCAGGCTCGTCACTGTGGCGCCGGCATTACCATCCGCCCCTGTTTGCACCTCATGTGGTGTGATGGTTGCCCCTTCCGCCACATTGAACGTCACGGTCTGGTTGGCGAGCGGGTTGCCGTTCGCATCGGTGACTTTTGCAGTGATCGCATTGATGTCCTTGCCATTGGCCGTTGCACCCGTGCCCACGCTCAGATTGCCGTCGGTGATTTCAGCGGTGTCACTGTCGGCCACGAAGTGAGCATCTTTCTTAGCTTCGCTATCATTAACCTTCGCGGTTACTGTATAAGCCCCTGCTTTGGCACTGGTCACTACTGCTGCAGCCTTACCTTTAGCCCCGGTAGTCCCTTTCACCGTAGTGATGTTCGCCCCTTCGGTCACAGTAAAGATAACCTCCTGATCGGCAACCGGATTACCATTCTCATCAGTTACCGTTGCCGTGGCGGTCACACCATCAGTTACCTTGCCGCTCGCGACCGTGTTGTCATGACCGATTACCAGGTTCTCATCAGTAATGGCAGCGGTGTCACTGTCGGCCACGAAGTTCACGTCAACCTTCTGCTCGCTGTCGCCCACCTTCGCCGTCACCGTCGAGGTGCCCGCCGTCATGCTGGTCAGGGTGGTCGCGGCCATACCGTCCGCTCCGGTCGTAACGGTTTCCGTCACCACCGTCGCGTCGTTGCCTGCCAGGAAGCTCACCTCCACACCAGAGACCGGGTTGCCGTTCGCATCGGTGACTTTTGCGGTCACACTGTCCGTCGACTTTCCGTCGGCTACAGCATTGTTGTCACCCACCGCCAAGTCGCCGTCAGCAATGCCGGCCGAGTCCTTATCCGCCACGAACGTCGTGTTTTTGCTCGTGCCCTTGCCATTCACTTCTGCTGTCACCGCATAGGTGCCCGCCTTCAGGCTCGTCACTGTGGCGCCGGCATTACCATCCGCCCCTGTTTGCACCTCATGTGGTGTGATGGTTGCCCCTTCCGCCACATTGAACGTCACGGTCTGGTTGGCGAGCGGGTTGCCGTTCGCATCGGTGACTTTTGCAGTGATCGCATTGATGTCCTTGCCATTGGCCGTTGCACCCGTGCCCACGCTCAGATTGCCGTCGGTGATTTCAGCGGTGTCACTGTCGGCCACGAAGTGAGCATCTTTCTTAGCTTCGCTATCATTAACCTTCGCGGTTACTGTATAAGCCCCTGCTTTGGCACTGGTCACTACTGCTGCAGCCTTACCTTTAGCCCCGGTAGTCCCTTTCACCGTAGTGATGTTCGCCCCTTCGGTCACAGTAAAGATAACCTCCTGATCGGCAACCGGATTACCATTCTCATCAGTTACCGTTGCCGTGGCGGTCACACCATCAGTTACCTTGCCGCTCGCGACCGTGTTGTCATGACCGATTACCAGGTTCTCATCAGTAATGGCAGCGGTGTCACTGTCGGCCACGAAGTTCACGTCAACCTTCTGCTCGCTGTCGCCCACCTTCGCCGTCACCGTCGAGGTGCCCGCCGTCATGCTGGTCAGGGTGGTCGCGGCCATACCGTCCGCTCCGGTCGTAACGGTTTCCGTCACCACCGTCGCGTCGTTGCCTGCCAGGAAGCTCACCTCCACACCAGAGACCGGGTTGCCGTTCGCATCGGTGACTTTTGCGGTCACACTGTCCGTCGACTTTCCGTCGGCTACAGCATTGTTGTCACCCACCGCCAAGTCGCCGTCAGCAATGCCGGCCGAGTCCTTATCCGCCACGAACGTCGTGTTTTTTGCTCGTGCCCTTGCCATTCACTTCTGCTGTCACCGCATAGGTGCCCGCCTTCAGGCTCGTCACTGTGGCGCCGGCATTACCATCCGCCCCTGTTTGCACCTCATGTGGTGTGATGGTTGCCCCTTCCGCCACATTGAACGTCACGGTCTGGTTGGCGAGCGGGTTGCCGTTCGCATCGGTGACTTTTGCAGTGATCGCATTGATGTCCTTGCCATTGGCCGTTGCACCCGTGCCCACGCTCAGATTGCCGTCGGTGATTTCAGCGGTGTCACTGTCGGCCACGAAGTGAGCATCTTTCTTAGCTTCGCTATCATTAACCTTCGCGGTTACTGTATAAGCCCCTGCTTTGGCACTGGTCACTACTGCTGCAGCCTTACCTTTAGCCCCGGTAGTCCCTTTCACCGTAGTGATGTTCGCCCCTTCGGTCACAGTAAAGATAACCTCCTGATCGGCAACCGGATTACCATTCTCATCAGTTACCGTTGCCGTGGCGGTCACACCATCAGTTACCTTGCCGCTCGCGACCGTGTTGTCATGACCGATTACCAGGTTCTCATCAGTAATGGCAGCGGTGTCACTGTCGGCCACGAAGTTCACGTCAACCTTCTGCTCGCTGTCGCCCACCTTCGCCGTCACCGTCGAGGTGCCCGCCGTCATGCTGGTCAGGGTGGTCGCGGCCATACCGTCCGCTCCGGTCGTAACGGTTTCCGTCACCACCGTCGCGTCGTTGCCTGCCAGGAAGCTCACCTCCACACCAGAGACCGGGTTGCCGTTCGCATCGGTGACTTTTGCGGTCACACTGTCCGTCGACTTTCCGTCGGCTACAGCATTGTTGTCACCCACCGCCAAGTCGCCGTCAGCAATGCCGGCCGAGTCCTTATCCGCCACGAACGTCGTGTTTTTGCTCGTGCCCTTGCCATTCACTTCTGCTGTCACCGCATAGGTGCCCGCCTTCAGGCTCGTCACTGTGGCGCCGGCATTACCATCCGCCCCTGTTTGCACCTCATGTGGTGTGATGGTTGCCCCTTCCGCCACATTGAACGTCACGGTCTGGTTGGCGAGCGGGTTGCCGTTCGCATCGGTGACTTTTGCAGTGATCGCATTGATGTCCTTGCCATTGGCCGTTGCACCCGTGCCCACGCTCAGATTGCCGTCGGTGATTTCAGCGGTGTCACTGTCGGCCACGAAGTGAGCATCTTTCTTAGCTTCGCTATCATTAACCTTCGCGGTTACTGTATAAGCCCCTGCTTTGGCACTGGTCACTACTGCTGCAGCCTTACCTTTAGCCCCGGTAGTCCCTTTCACCGTAGTGATGTTCGCCCCTTCGGTCACAGTAAAGATAACCTCCTGATCGGCAACCGGATTACCATTCTCATCAGTTACCGTTGCCGTGGCGGTCACACCATCAGTTACCTTGCCGCTCGCGACCGTGTTGTCATGACCGATTACCAGGTTCTCATCAGTAATGGCAGCGGTGTCACTGTCGGCCACGAAGTTCACGTCAACCTTCTGCTCGCTGTCGCCCACCTTCGCCGTCACCGTCGAGGTGCCCGCCGTCATGCTGGTCAGGGTGGTCGCGGCCATACCGTCCGCTCCGGTCGTAACGGTTTCCGTCACCACCGTCGCGTCGTTGCCTGCCAGGAAGCTCACCTCCACACCAGAGACCGGGTTGCCGTTCGCATCGGTGACTTTTGCGGTCACACTGTCCGTCGACTTTCCGTCGGCTACAGCATTGTTGTCACCCACCGCCAAGTCGCCGTCAGCAATGCCGGCCGAGTCCTTATCCGCCACGAACGTCGTGTTTTTGCTCGTGCCCTTGCCATTCACTTCTGCTGTCACCGCATAGGTGCCCGCCTTCAGGCTCGTCACTGTGGCGCCGGCATTACCATCCGCCCCTGTTTGCACCTCATGTGGTGTGATGGTTGCCCCTTCCGCCACATTGAACGTCACGGTCTGGTTGGCGAGCGGGTTGCCGTTCGCATCGGTGACTTTTGCAGTGATCGCATTGATGTCCTTGCCATTGGCCGTTGCACCCGTGCCCACGCTCAGATTGCCGTCGGTGATTTCAGCGGTGTCACTGTCGGCCACGAAGTGAGCATCTTTCTTAGCTTCGCTATCATTAACCTTCGCGGTTACTGTATAAGCCCCTGCTTTGGCACTGGTCACTACTGCTGCAGCCTTACCTTTAGCCCCGGTAGTCCCTTTCACCGTAGTGATGTTCGCCCCTTCGGTCACAGTAAAGATAACCTCCTGATCGGCAACCGGATTACCATTCTCATCAGTTACCGTTGCCGTGGCGGTCACACCATCAGTTACCTTGCCGCTCGCGACCGTGTTGTCATGACCGATTACCAGGTTCTCATCAGTAATGGCAGCGGTGTCACTGTCGGCCACGAAGTTCACGTCAACCTTCTGCTCGCTGTCGCCCACCTTCGCCGTCACCGTCGAGGTGCCCGCCGTCATGCTGGTCAGGGTGGTCGCGGCCATACCGTCCGCTCCGGTCGTAACGGTTTCCGTCACCACCGTCGCGTCGTTGCCTGCCAGGAAGCTCACCTCCACACCAGAGACCGGGTTGCCGTTCGCATCGGTGACTTTTGCGGTCACACTGTCCGTCGACTTTCCGTCGGCTACAGCATTGTTGTCACCCACCGCCAAGTCGCCGTCAGCAATGCCGGCCGAGTCCTTATCCGCCACGAACGTCGTGTTTTTGCTCGTGCCCTTGCCATTCACTTCTGCTGTCACCGCATAGGTGCCCGCCTTCAGGCTCGTCACTGTGGCGCCGGCATTACCATCCGCCCCTGTTTGCACCTCATGTGGTGTGATGGTTGCCCCTTCCGCCACATTGAACGTCACGGTCTGGTTGGCGAGCGGGTTGCCGTTCGCATCGGTGACTTTTGCAGTGATCGCATTGATGTCCTTGCCATTGGCCGTTGCACCCGTGCCCACGCTCAGATTGCCGTCGGTGATTTCGATCGTATCGCCTTCTGCTTCCAATACATTGACTTCAGTCGTACCATTATTGGACTTATTGCCATGCGTATCGTAAGCAACCGCACTGATATGATAAATATTCGCACCCGGCGTGTCGGTATAGTGGAATGATGGATACGTGATTTTTAATGATTCTTCGTGAGGGCCCAGCGGTTCCGCCTTCCCCCCTACATTAAGTAATTCTTGAGCATCCCATTCAACGTGGTCAGTGCCATATTTGGCATTGACCACGACATTCAATACATCCGTGTTTCCCGCCTTGCCAGACATTGAGTCTGGCATGCCAAGCTGTATAAGATTCTGTTTTTTATAATCAAGAACAATATCGTTGTTGCGCTCAACCAGATCATACCGATTGCCTGCTAACGTGCGGCTGAAGTCAACCATGGCCGGATCTACCTGCTTCTCCCACGGCACACCCAGTCGGTAATTCAACTCAACGTTAAATGTGGTTTCGTTATCGCCGCCTTCTCCTTGCTGATGATCGACCCCCAAGGTGACCAAAGGTATTGGGGTATAGTTAACCCCGATGGTCACCGCCACCGGATTATGCTTCAGCGTATCGCTGTCAATTAGAGCAACATTGTTGCCATAATATTTCTCATAAATAAGCTTACCGCCCAGTTGTGGATAAGCAGGCAACCAGCCCTCAGCGCGAAGATCAAAACCATCGGCCGGACGTTCGTCATAATCAGAAAAATCACGGGACTGATGCCAATCGGTAAGCCCGCGGTAACCGTTTGCAGACAGTTTTAGATAATCAGTCCACACTTCAATACCCAAGCCAACCCTACGGTTACCCCCCGTCACATCATCATCATAAAAAGAGTTGACGCCGTACATCCAGCTGTCCTGAAAACGGCGGTACCCGACCCCAAGATTTACCGTATTACGGTCATCTTTATGACGGTACCCAAGTTGGGTAAATAACAAATTGGCAGACGTGTCATAAATCGGAAGCAGAAAATCAACGGAAGAGTCATCAAGGTGAAATTTGTCATCTACGTTTAAATCCACCTGTGCAGTACCAAACTGCGACAACCAATCCTCGACTACTGATGATGCTGCCCCGGTCACCATACTACCGGCAACGTTTGCCGCACTTTGCTTCGGATCATCACTGCTGAGAGCGGTACTAAACGTTGAGGCTGTATTCGCCAGGAATTCTGCATCCATGTCACTGACGATTGAGGGGGGCGTCGTCCCGTCCGATATCGATGATAAGGCACTCTGTGGGGTGGGTACATCCAGTTCATCACCCGCACCTAGCTGCTCAAAGGGTTTATTGAATGTGCGGAATTCATTAATTTTTTTTAGTTCAGCAACACTCAAATTAAATTTCTCGGCAACAGACACCACAGTTTCGTCATTGTGAAGAACGTAGAGGGCTGTCTGAGAGGAAAATAATTTCCTCGGTGTCGACGTCTCCATTTTTGCCAAAGAAAAAGCTGGAGCCAAAACACCTGTAGTTATTCCGAAAAACTGAAGGCACAAACATGCCCGCGCTGTCATTTTTAGCAGCTTCCTATTCATGCGTTCTGATCATCATCATTTGTTTAAGATGGTTACATTCTAAATACAAAGACAAAACAAGCATGCCAACAATTTTGTTTATTTATAAACAAAAGATCTCGAGCCACACCAATAGTCATTGAAAAACAAAAGGAATACAAAACACAACAGAAACAAAAATAATCGGAAATCCTAGAAAATCCAAGTGTAAAAAATGTTAATATTAGCATCTTGAAAATTGTTGATGTTGTCACTCCTTAGAATCATGCGCACGTATTTAATTTAGGAGGTTTCGTTGTTTTGCTACTAAGTCCGGGGGGTATTTTCTAAAAATTATACCTATACTATAGAAAATAAGGTGCATTACTTAGAAGAAAATCTGTTAAATATGCGATCACATGAATCTTTATTACGGCATCACTAAAATTATGAAAATCATAGCATCGACACCTGTTGCCCTTGCTATGATTTTCCCAAAGGGGAACTGACACCAAAAACATGAAAGCACGAAGTGTTTGTTAGTTTAAATATAAATCATATTTTGTTTGCTTTTTTTTACTTGTTTAGTGTTTATATACATAATTGCATATTTATATATAATCAAAATATGACCAATGTGAGCTTTATAAAAATGTGAGTGAGTAACTTAAATAGATGGTTACAAAATAATACACTTCTAAAGAAATACAGTGTTGACCAAAATTCTGCATTTCGATATTTATACTTCAGTGTTTGAAATTTAGGTACTCAATAAAGTGAAATTCAATATAAAAATAGCCATTTCCGATGATGGGCAGTCATACTTTTCAGTGGGCCTGATAGAATTACTGAAAATCCATTTCAGCCAACTTGGCATTGTAACGCACATCGTCGAAATGCGATATGCGTTTACAGCCGACATAGTATTTAAATACTTCAAACCAGGGAGTATAAATTGTTTTCGTCACTACAAGACTAATAATGGAACACACACACCATTATTTTTTACATTGTGTTTATCAGACTCTCAAGCACAAAAAAAAATTCATGGAGATCGAGACAGTTGCTCTCTAGAAAGTGGCGTTATCTATCAAGGCCTATCAATTAATTCATGTTTATATAAAATAATAATGGAGATAAACAAGCAACAAAAAAAGGTAGGCGTGTGTAGTTGCCGTCAACTACACCTTACTCTACGAGAACAGGAGATTATGAAGCATCTAAAGCAAGAAATGAGTACGTCAAAAATAGCTGACACACTAAAAATTAGCCAAAAAACAGTGAGCAATCACAAAGTAAGAGTTATGAGAAAAATGGGATTTCGACGAAACCATGAACTTTATCAGTGGTTGCGGGAAGAAACTGTTACGGTACAAAACCCACTCATAAACTAAGGTTTACCCATGAACGTAATACCACCAAAAAGACCTGATTCAGCCATTGACCTTTTACTTGAGTCACTAATTCCAGTCGCGGAAAAAATCACTCTTCCCCCGCGTAAATTGGTTGTTTGGAAGCAAAGTTCTGAGGCAAACTTGTATCTATTCCTTAATGGAGAAATATCAATTCTTCGCTCGTCCGATAATCTCGTACTGGCAAAAATCTGTGATCCTCATATTTTTGGAATTGCTGAGATATTTCAGTCTCAGCGTAGTCATTCACTACGTCCCGAGACGAAATCCACTATATTAAAAATTAAGGCAGAAAAGGCAAAGGAAATTTTCGATGAGCAAAATCTTTGGCGTTCAACCACCGAGCTACTAGCCTATCATACAGCCTACCTTGGTTATCGTGATGGAATTGTTTTGCAACAGTACACGTACTCAGTCGTACGTGACCACTTAATTGAAATGATGACTCTTCCAGAGGAGAGTCGCAGGCAAATAACAATTCTAAGATACATTCAAGAAAGAACATACCTTTCCCGTAGCAGTATACTTAACATTTTATCAACCCTTAAAAAGGCAGGGCATATTGTTTACGCCAGAGGAGGGATACTTAAAGAAATAAAATCAATTCCTGACAGGTGTTAATTTTAAAAAAAACTCGATAATTACCAGTAAATTATTAAGTTCCCATTGATAATTAAATGGATTTATTTAAGGCCTCACTAAGCACAATTAAATAATGAAAATTGTTAAGCGCTTTATTTTATTACTCGGTGCCCATGAAAAAAATAAATTTAAATGCAAATGTTATGAATGCTGCCAATATGAGAATAGATTGGATTTTTGATACTTTTGAAATGATTTGCTTATCATTTTCCGGTGGGAAAGATTCCACGGTTTTATTCCATTTAATGGCAGCTATAGCAAAGAAAAAGAATAAAAAGTTCAATGTTCTTTTTATTGATTGGGAGGCTCAATATACGTTTACAATTGCTCATATTGAAAACATCAAAGATATGTACAGTGACATTATTGAAACTTTCTATTGGGTCGCTCTTCCTTTGACTACAGTGAATGGGACCTCACAATACCAACCAGAATGGATAGCCTGGGAGAATGGTGTTGAGTGGATTCGGAAGCCTCCTGAATGCGCAATAACAAAACAGGATTATTTTCCATTTTATCACTATGCCATGACTTTTGAAGAGTTTGTCACAGAATTTTCTTCTTGGTTGGCTGGAAAGAAAATTTTGGCCTCAGTTATAGGCATCAGAACAGATGAATCCTTAAATCGCTATCTAGCCATAACCTCGAAAAAAAAGTTACGTTATAATAAAGAAACCCCTTGGACAACAGCTTCTCGAGATGGATTTAGTTATAATTGTTACCCTATATATGACTGGCGAACCCAAGACATTTGGCGCTTCAACGGAAAAACAAAGTTACCTTATAATTATCTATATGATCTGATGTATCAAGCAGGAGTTCCTTTTAAATATATGAGAGTGTGCGAGCCATTTGGTGTGGAGCAAAGACGTGGGCTATGGCTCTACCACATCCTTGAACCACGCACATGGGAAAAAATGTGCCGACGTGTATGCGGTGCACATAGTGGGTCTATTTCTGGAGATTATTATTCACTGAATAAAAAAATACAGAAGCCGCAACATCTTACATGGAAAGACTATGCGGACTTCTTACTCTACAGTTTGCCAATAAAGACATCAGAACATTATAGGAACAAAATATTCATTTATTTAAAATGGTATAGAGAACACGGGTACGAAAGAGATATTCCAGATGAGCAAGATAATGATCTGGGACATAAAGACATTCCATCTTGGCGCCGAATTTGCAAAACAATAATTAAAAATGACTTTTGGTGTAGGACGCTTTCCTTTAGTCCAACGAAGAAGTCAAATTATGAAAGGCATCACCGGAATGTTGTTGAAAAGAGAAAATCTTGGGGTAAGGTTTACAATGTTAAATGAAATTAAATGTTTAATAAAAAAATATATTGACTCGTTTTGTGAAGTAGACAATAAAATAAATGCGATAAATGAGTTGAAAAAAATAATAAGTCAACATAGTCCTTTTTCTGACGACCCCGTTGATTGCGTAGTATGGTTAAAGACAGAGACCATAAAAATGAACAATTACAACCCTAATTTAATGGCTACTCCAGAAATAAAATTACTGAAACACTCCATTAAAACTAATGGGTTTACACAACCAGTCGTTGTTTCCAATAACACTGGAGAAAATATTATTATCGATGGGTCTCATCGTTTTTTGATTTCTACATCAATTGATACAGACAAATCTATATGGCATGGATATTTACCGGTAGTTGAAATTAAAAAAAATAACATTGATGAAAAAGGAAATATTGCCGCGACCATCAGACATAATCGCGCTAGAGGGAAACATCAGATATCTGCAATGTCAGAGATTATTCGTGATCTTCATCGCATGGGATGGAAAGATGAACAAATAGGGCGTGAGTTAGGTATGGAAAATGACGAGATTCTCCGCCTGAAGCAAATAACTGGTCTAGCGGAACTATTCGAAGACGAAGACTTTAGTCAAGCATGGACTACAGAATAATAGTGGACTATTAAGGAGTCATAAAATGATAGCGCACTAACAGGTGTTGTTTACACTTTACTTTTAGCAGGCAGTAAATCCGGTGCTCGCAAGTATGCCCTGCCTGCGAAGCACCTGAAAAAGCTTCTTAAATCCGTAGCGCGGATAACGTGAGACTGTAATTACAATTGTGTAATTGCCTGTTTTTGATATGTTCACTCCAACAACGGAGACAGGCAAATTATGGACGAAAAGAAACTCAAAGCCCTTGCGGCTGAACTGGCTAAAGGCCTTGAAACCGAAGCCGATCTCAATGCGTTTTCTCGTATGCTCACGAAGCTTACCGTCGAAACAGCGCTCAATGCAGAGCTAACCGACCACCTCGGACACGAGAAAAATGCCCCTAAAACAGGCTCGAATACCCGTAACGGATACTCGTCAAAAACGTTGCTTTGCGATGATGGCGAGATTGAACTCAACACACCCCGTGACCGCGAAAACACCTTAGAGTCTCAACTGATAAAGAAAAACCAGACGCGTATTACGCAGATGGACAGCCAGATTTTGTCCCTGTACGCCAAAGGGATGACGACCCGTGAAATTGTCGTGACGTTTAAGGAAATGTACGATGCGGACGTGTCCCCCACGCTGATATCTAAAGTCACCGATGCGGTTAAAGAACAGGTAACAGCGTGGAAAAATCGACCTTTGGATGCACTGTATCCCATTGTTTATCTTGGCTGTATTGTGGTTAAAGTTCGTCACAGTTGCAGCGTGATTAACAAAGCCGTCTTCCTCGCGTTGGGCATTAATACCGAAGGCCAGAAAGAATTGTTGGGCATGTGGCTGGCAGAAAGCGAAGGGGCAAAGTTCTGGCTTAGTGTGCTGACAGAGCTTAAAAACCGGGGTCTTGAGGATATCCTGATTGCCTGCGTGGACGGGCTGAAGGGCTTCCCGGATGCGATAAACAGCGTTTATCCTCAGACACATATCCAGCTCTGCATCATCCATATGGTACGCAACAGCCTGAAATACGTGTCTTGGAAGGACTATAAAGCCGTCACCAGCGGGCTGAAAACGGTGTATCAGTCTCCGACAGAAGAAGCCGCGCTGATGGCGCTGGACACGTTTGCGGGTACCTGGGACGATAAATATCCGCAAATCAGCAAATCAGCAAATCAGCAAATCAGCAAATCAGCAAATCAGCAAATCAGCAAATCAGCAAATCAGCAAATCAGCAAATCAGCAAATCAGCAAATCAGCAAAAGCTGGCGCGCACATTGGGAAAACCTCAATACCTTCTTCGGCTACCCGGCAGATATCCGCAAGGCGATCTACACCACGAATGCCATCGAGTCGCTGAACAGCGTGATCCGACAGGCGATAAAGAAACGAAAAGTGTTCCCGACAGATGACTCAGTGCGAAAAGTTATTTATCTGGCGATCAAGGATGCTTCGAAAAAATGGAGTATGCCGATCCAGAACTGGCGGCTGGCGATGAGCCGTTTTATTATCGAGTTCGGTGGCCGCCTGAGTGATCACCTTTAATACGCTGGCAGTTACACAGAATTATTTACAGGGTCGATAACGTTCGCCCGCCTCTGTTAGCCGATTCATCGCGACGCGTATCCGGTTGATAACGAAATACCGTCCTGCTCAGCAATAATATCCTGTATGCCTGACGTATGCTCATCGTAAACAGTTCTCAGATAACTGGCAAGCTCACGCTTTATCGCCGGTTTTAAAGCTTTTTTCGATGACGCTTTTCAACACCCGGCATTTAAGACTCAGGTCGGAAAACATCTGCTTCAGACGGCGATTCTCGTCCTCAAGATCTTTGATCTTTTTATTATTAGCGGCTTCCATCCCGCAATATTTTGCCTTCTCGTTGTAATAACTAACTTCGGAAATAGCGGCCTCACAGCACATGTCTTTAACGGTGCGTCCGGCTTCGACGGACTTCATAACGGTGATGATCTGGTGCTCGGTGAATCGGATTTTGCGCATAGCGATCTCCTCAGGGGACATAATCAGTATGTCGGAAGATCTCTAAAAGTGAACGGGCCGTTTTAACGGGATGCTTACAGAACAGCAAATGGAGTTGTTACAGGATTAACTCGGATATTGCTCCCTTCCAAGGGGTGTGGTGTAAAGCCACCTCCTGAGGAGGTGGCTTTTAACTTTATAACAGTGAGATACCATTAAATAACTTCAAATACAAGAGAATTGGGATGTATGAGATACTGAATAAGAAAATGATGTTTGCATCCCCGCCCCATTGACCATTGTGTATTTTTTAGAGTCTGCTGTTCCCGTATATATGTATTGACTTCCACTCAGGCTCCACAGTGCTGGAAAATCACCCCACTCCCCCCAAAGATTTCCTACTGCTTTATAAGGACTTGTTGTTCCGGCATTTGTTAGATCCTCAACTAATGGAAGACTCAATCCAATGTTTGAGCACTGTATTTTAGCATCAAGTTGAGACACTGCAGGCCCTTTTAATAAGGTAAATACTTTTTTAATTGTAAAGCTGTAATTAATTTCGCTGATATCGTCAGAAATGGTTATCGTTGCATTTCCCTTACTACCAGCTAACATTACATGCCCAGAACTGTCTACAGTTGCAACGCTTGAGTCTGAACTTGACCATTTTTTACTTTGCTCTTGTCCTCCTTCTAATTTTATTGCGAAATATGTTTTACCATCTTTTACTGCAGTTGTAGGGAAACCTTCATTTGGCGAAAAACCTTCGCTTTGCGACTCTTTATTTAGTCTTTGTAAGGATCTGATCTTAAGAACAGCTATAAAGGTCACCGCCTGGCTCTTGCCGCCGTCTGCCGCATTCTCCTGGGCCTTCGCGGTGACCGTGACCTCCCCGACCTGGGTGCTGGTCAGGGTTACCCGGGCTTCGCCCTGGGCGTTCGTGGTCACGCTCGGCTGGGCCAGCGCCCCGCCGGTGGTGCTGAAGGCCACCGGTGCCTCCGCCACCAGATTGCCGTTACTGTCCTTCAGCACGGCCGTAAAGGTGATCGCACTGCTGCCGTCCGCAAGCTGTGCCGGCACGTCGCTGCTCAGGCTGCTGACCGTCGCCGCACTGGCATTGGCGGTGAAGGTCACCGCCTGGCTCTTGCCGCCGTCTGCCGCATTCTCCTGGGCCTTCGCGGTGACCGTGACCTCCCCGACCTGGGTGCTGGTCAGGGTTACCCGGGCTTCGCCCTGGGCGTTCGTGGTCACGCTCGGCTGGGCCAGCGCCCCGCCGGTGGTGCTGAAGGCCACCGGTGCCTCCGCCACCAGATTGCCGTTACTGTCCTTCAGCACGGCCGTAAAGGTGATCGCACTGCTGCCATCCGCAACCTGTGCCGGCACGTCGCTGCTCAGGCTGCTGACCGTCGCCGTGCTGGCATTGGCGGTGAAGGTCACCGCCTGGCTCTTGCCGCCGTCTGCCGCATTCTCCTGGGCCTTCGCGGTGACCGTGACCCCCCCGACCTGGGTGTTGGTCAGGGTTACCCGGGCTTCGCCCTGGGCGTTCGTGGTCGCGCTCGGCTGGGCCAGCGTCCCGCCGGTGGTGCTGAAGGCCACCGGTGCCTTCGCCACCAGATTGCCGTTACTGTCCTTCAGCACGGCCGTAAAGGTGATCGCACTGCTGCCATCCGCAACCTGTGCCGGCACGTCGCTGCTCAGGCTGCTGACCGTCGCCGTGCTGGCATTGGCGGTGAAGGTCACCGCCTGGCTCTTGCCGCCGTCTGCCGCATTCTCCTGGGCCTTCGCGGTGACCGTGACCTCCCCGACCTGGGTGCTGGTCAGGGTTACCCGGGCTTCGCCCTGGGCGTTCGTGGTCGCGCTCGGCTGGGCCAGCGCCCCGCCGGTGGTGCTGAAGGCCACCGGTGCCTCCGCCACCAGATTGCCGTTACTGTCCTTCAGCACGGCCGTAAAGGTGATCGCACTGCTGCCATCCGCAACCTGTGCCGGCACGTCGCTGCTCAGGCTGCTGACCGTCGCCGCACTGGCATTGGCGGTGAAGGTCACCGCCTGGCTCTTGCCGCCGTCTGCCGCATTCTCCTGGGCTTTCGCGGTGACCGTGACCTCCCCGACCTGGGTGCTGGTCAGGGTTACCCGGGCTTCGCCCTGGGCGTTCGTGGTCGCGCTCGGCTGGGCCAGCGCCCCGCCGGTGGTGCTGAAGGCCACCGGTGCCTCCGCCACCAGATTGCCGTTACTGTCCTTCAGCACGGCCGTAAAGGTGATCGCACTGCTGCCATCCGCAAGCTGTGCCGGCACGTCGCTGCTCAGGCTGCTGACCGTCGCCGTGCTGGCATTGGCGGTGAAGGTCACCGCCTGGCTCTTGCCGCCGTCTGCCGCATTCTCCTGGGCCTTCGCGGTGACCGTGACCTCCCCGACCTGGGTGCTGGTCAGGGTTACCCGGGCTTCACCCTGGGCGTTCGTGGTCGCGCTCGGCTGGGCCAGCGCCCCGCCGGTGGTGCTGAAGGCCACCGGTGCCTCCGCCACCAGATTGCCGTTACTGTCCTTCAGCACGGCCGTAAAGGTGATCGCACTGCTGCCGTCCGCAAGCTGTGCCGGCACGTCGCTGCTCAGGCTGCTGACCGTCGCCGCACTGGCATTGGCGGTGAAGGTCACCGCCTGGCTCTTGCCGCCGTCTGCCGCATTCTCCTGGGCTTTCGCGGTGACCGTGACCTCCCCGACCTGGGTGCTGGTCAGGGTTACCCGGGCTTCGCCCTGGGCGTTCGTGGTCACGCTCGGCTGGGCCAGCGCCCCGCCGGTGGTGCTGAAGGCCACCGGTGCCTCCGCCACCAGATTGCCGTTACTGTCCTTCAGCACGGCCGTAAAGGTGATCGCACTGCTGCCGTCCGCAACCTGTGCCGGCACGTCGCTGCTCAGGCTGCTGACCGTCGCCGCACTGGCATTGGCGGTGAAGGTCACCGCCTGGCTCTTGCCGCCGTCTGCCGCATTCTCCTGGGCCTTCGCGGTGACCGTGACCTCCCCGACCTGGGTGCTGGTCAGGGTTACCCGGGCTTCGCCCTGGGCGTTCGTGGTCGCGCTCGGCTGGGCCAGCGCCCCGCCGGTGGTGCTGAAGGCCACCGGTGCCTCCGCCACCAGATTGCCGTTACTGTCCTTCAGCACGGCCGTAAAGGTGATCGCACTGCTGCCATCCGCAACCTGTGCCGGCACGTCGCTGCTCAGGCTGCTGACCGTCGCCGTGCTGGCATTGGCGGTGAAGGTCACCGCCTGGCTCTTGCCGCCGTCTGCCGCATTCTCCTGGGCCTTCGCGGTGACCGTGACCCCCCCGACCTGGGTGCTGGTCAGGGTTACCCGGGCTTCGCCCTGGGCGTTCGTGGTCGCGCTCGGCTGGGCCAGCGTCCCGCCGGTGGTGCTGAAGGCCACCGGTGCCTCCGCCACCAGATTGCCGTTACTGTCCTTCAGCACGGCCGTAAAGGTGATCGCACTGCTGCCGTCCGCAACCTGTGCCGGCACGTCGCTGCTCAGGCTGCTGACCGTCGCCGCACTGGCATTGGCGGTGAAGGTCACTACAGTCTCTGTGTTAATGCCGTCCACTGATGCTAAAACCTTAAATGATTCAGCATCAGTGCTCCTCAAAGAGGTTTGTCCTAACCCTTGAGCATCGGTGGTGACTGTTGGCGATTCAATTTCAACACTGGCATCAGACTTAAATACAACTTGTTTATCTGATAAAGCATTACCATTACTATCTGTAACCTTAACTTGAACAATATTACTATCTATACCATTAGCGATAGCATCATCTTTAATAACAGAAATAGTAGGTTCGATTATTGACGGCTCAGATACCGATATGTGAGATATGTCTGCATTGGAGCTATTACCGTGAGAATCGTACGCAACAGCATTTACATCATAGTTATTCTTCGCATTCACATCGTACTTTGGGTAAACAACTCTTAAGGTTTGTTTTGATATTTCTTGTATGCTCCCACCGGCGGCAATTAACTCAGCTGCATTCCAGTCAATACGTTCAACACCATACTTGGCCTTTACATTTGCAACAATTGTGCCTGTCTCGCTACCCTCTCCACTTAGCGATTTAGGTGTTAACTCAAGTGATATTAACTCCTGTTTTCTATAGTCAAGAATGATGTCATTATTACGGTTAACAAGGTCATACCGACTTCCTTCTAATGTTCGTAAATTAGAAACATTAGAGGAATCCAACTGTTGATAAAGAGGAACA
This sequence comes from Serratia quinivorans, assembly GCA_900457075.1. NCBI lineage: Bacteria > Pseudomonadati > Pseudomonadota > Gammaproteobacteria > Enterobacterales > Yersiniaceae > Serratia > Serratia quinivorans. Next base: position 119,344 of record UGYN01000003.1, on the reverse strand, counting down.
CCTAGTTGCAGTGTAGCATCAAGTTTTAATTGTGTGTCATGCTCACCGCCTTGGCCATTTTTATGTTCAACAGCTATGGTAACCAATGGGATTGGTGTGTAATTTACACCGATAGTTACAGCTGATGGGTTTTTTTGTAAATGATTGGAGCCAAACAAGGCCACATTTTGCCCCCTGTAATGTTCAAATCCTAACTTCCCACCTAATTGTGAGTAACTAGGTATATATGCTTCTGCTTGAATGTCAAAACCATCCGCAGGTCGCTCATCGAAATCCTCCAGATCTCTTGATTGGTGCCAGTCATTTATCCTAAAATATCCATTTGTGGATAATTTTAAATAATCAGTCCAAGCCTCAGCACCGACCCCCCAACGACGATTTTCTCCTGTGAGATCATAATCATAAAAGCTATTGACACCAAACATCCAAGAGTCTTTAAAATATCGAAGCCCAAAGCCAAGGTTCCAGGTCGTCCTTTCGTCTTTATATCTAATCCCCCACTGACTAAAAGCCAAGTATTTATCCTTATCCCAAATAGGTACAAGAACATCCGCAGAGCTCCCATCAAAATTGAGTTTATCATCCATGTTTAATTGCACTTTAGCCGTACCAAATCGACCCAAAAAATCGCTTAATCTATGGTTAACCTCCCCGACAGCAAATCCTTTTGCCAACGACTTTGACTGCCTCCCAACATCGCCAGAGGACAACATTCCCCCCAACTGTTGACATGGAGTTAACTATATAATCTTCCTCTTTATTTTGATTATCTTCATAAAGATATCCTTTATCAGCTAAATTTTTAGAAGGGATATCGACTACATCGCCACGAGAAAGATTATCAAATGGTTTAGAGTATGTTCTGAATTGATTGAGCATTTTTAATTCATTAATTGTTAAATCGAATTTTTTTGCTACCGATGAAACAGACTCACCTTCCCCGAGAGTATATAAAACAGTGTTTGAAGAAAACAAACTATGACTAGAAGATGCTACATTTTTACCGTCATCAGCATATGCCAGCGAGGAGGGCAAATACGCGCTAAAAAACACCCATAAGAGTTGGAGGATCAAGCAAAAAAAAGCAATGTATCTAGTTGACATTACTTTTGTATCATTAATGGTATGCATTTATAGCCTCTTTATTTTCTTTAACCTAGCCACAGCAATTAATTTATAGATAAAATGTAAAAAAACGCAAAATTTATATTTTTTTAAGATAACTAAACTGAGCAATAGGCACAAGATAAAAAGCAAGGTAATAAAAAACAAAAAAAAAGATGACAAACCGTTCTTAGGGATACCATAAGACTTTGATATAACAATACAGGTACTTATCAAAAACAAATAAAGATCTTGTCTCAAACAATTTTGGTTCTTTTATTAAAATGATAGACATAAAAAACAAACGCACATGATAAACCAACCATACAACATAGACAAATGTGGATTTATAGCATATACATTAATCTTGCCAATATGTTAAATAAACAATTCCTTAATTTTCAAAGATACTACTTTCATGTCGGAGGTGGATGATGAATAAAGTTCAGTTTTCATATAACGAAGTAACTCTTGTTACCGATGGAAAGATAAGAACTTATTTGAAGTTTGCTGAAGAGCAAAACGAAAAGTCGTCAAAACTACTGTTTATATTTTCAGCCAAAGCTGTTTTCGAACTATGGCGGGAGATAACGTTCTACTATAGCGAACTAGCTATGAACGACATGAAAAGATTCAAATACTTAATTGAAATGTCATATAAAAAGGTCATTACCGACTAGCTATCGTTAGCTTGCCAGACTCTAACCAGATAAAAAAGGAAAACTCATGGGATATTCAACCTTGGCATCCCCTTCGTTACCTCAAATGGTAGATGACGGTTTCATTAGTGAAGTGGAACTAGTTACTGCAGGTGGGGTCAGCATTGTAGTTAATGCCTACGGCAACCCAAAAAAAGGTGATTACTTAGCGTTATACTGGGATGGTCATTTCGTTAGTGACATTTTTTTGACATCAAAAAACATAGATAGCGCTTTCCCTTGGGCCTCAATCGTGCCTGAACCTTTAGTTACAAATGGTAAGCATCATACTTGGTTTACGGCTATAGACTCATATCAAAACCCATCAAAGTCAGGTGTTTCGGTCGCAATAGTTAAACGTAAACATGCTGGCGTGCTCCCCCCTCCATCTTTCCCTGATGCTGTTGAAAATGTAATAGATAATGCCAGTGTAATTTTAAATTTAGGGTCGCATATTCACATACCCAATACATCTGATGAATTTGTTAAAGGTGCTCGCATTGAAATTTACTGGGCAGGTTTTAATAAAAAAACTGGATTTGTATCAGAAAGTGTTACAATTATATCCCATGTTATCACTGGTTCTGATATCGAAAACGGTGCGAATGTTCTTGTTGAACCTCCATTTATTACAGCAATTGACCAAGGCTACGCATGGGCTTCATACGCTATTTCCCCCCCTCTATCACTCACCCAAAAAACATCAGAAGCCGCAAGCGTTAACATAGATATGGATACAATGGTTCAGTATCCAGCATCACTAGTTCCGGAAAACAATGAGGGATGGATAGGATGTGAAAATGTTAGTGATGGTGTTATAGTGACCGTCCTTGGTAATCCACTTTTCTTAACCGAAAGCCAAATAACAGTATATTGGCAAGGTTATACTTTAAATGGTGATGTAATATCCAATGCTGTATATGAAGAAATACACACTTTAACTGAAGAAGAAGCAAAAGCAGGTTTTGATGTACAAATCCCAGTAACAGCAGCGACACCAATCCAGATCGGTTATGCCCAAGTCTGGTACCAAGTTTCGGAACCATCACCAACTGGTATATCAAACTATACATATATCAATGTTGATAATGTTCACTGCGACCCTCTACCTCCGCCAGTCTTTATCTCTGCTGAAGAGGACAAAACCATTGATAAAGAAGAAGTGAACAACAACGATGGAACTATAATGACTATTTCTTGGGATAATATGCAAGAGGGCGATAATATCACAACCTATTGGGTTGGTTATACTACAACCCCTGACTCGCCAGTCCCAGACTCCCCGTGGAACGCTAGTCGGGACGTGACTGCAGAAGATATTGTTCAAGGCTTTGCAGAGTTTCATGTACCCGCAGATAATATTAGAATTATTGGTAACGGGAAAGCTCTAGGTTATTATAAGGTACTACTAGCCAGTGGTGGCATGGCAGTATCGAGTAACGCCGAAGTTTACGTAATGCAAGCGAATGGTGATAATGCTATAATAGGTGTTATCGGTATAGAACAGGATAATGCAAAAGCCAATGGTACAGATGTTAATACGGTATTCGCGACCGTGAAAAATGATGTACAGCAACTCCTTCCTGGGCAGTATGTGATTTTTAGTACAAGCAATGGGGCAACTATCACCAGTCCGGTAATGACTGACGAAAATGGTATAGCCGAAGCAGCACTCACGAACACGGTCGAGGGTATTGCAAAAACCACAGCAACTATAAACAATAGTTACATGACCACAGATGTTAATTTTTCAGAAAGTGACAGGAATGACCCTGAATCTCAAGTGAACTTTTTGGGGATTTTAAAAAATAATGCTGAGGGTAATGGAATTGAAGAGAACTCTGTATCCGCTCTTGTTATTGGCAAGGATGGAAAGCAACTATCAAACCAGAGTGTAACGTTTGAAAGTGATAATGGAGCAATTATTAATAGCCCGATAATTAGTGATACCTATGGTTTTGCCACAACAACTTTAACTAATGTTGTTGCTGGGTCTTCATCAATCACGGCTTCAGTTAACAACAGCATCCAAGTAATAGATGTTATGTTTACTAATAACGATGATGCAATAATTACTGACATGGATATAAAGACGAATTATGCAGAGTCTGACAATATTTCTGTTGATGAGATTATAGTTCGTGTTATAGGAGTAGATGAAAAGCCTCTTTATGGACAAAGTGTTATATTTAGCACCGCCAACGAAGCCACCGTTCAAAGCCCAAAAATCACGAATAGTAATGGGGATGCCATCACTACTATTACCAGTCCTTACACTGGAAAAGTTCAGGTTATTGCATCTATTAATGAAATCGATAAAAGCATCTATGTTGACTTCAAAAATATAATTGATGCTGAAATTGGTGTTTTAGGTATAGACAATAACAATGCTAAAGCAGATGGTGTTGATAAAAATAGTGTCGGAGTTGTAGTAGTAGGTAAGGATGGTCTGCTTTCAGGCCAAAGTGTTATTTTTCAGTCCGATAAAGAACTTGTTATCGATAGTCCAGTTATGACTGATGATACTGGTTATGCATCCAGTTATATAACCAGTAATACGCCCGGGAAATTCACTGTTACAGCGATTATAAATGATAGTCAAAAAACCATAGACATCGACTTCATTTAAGTGGAGTGACCATATCCCAGTAGACAGTTTCTGTCCTCACGGCGAGGCCTCCGGACTTACGCCACCGAGATGACTGTGGCGCCGGGTACGGTTGTGAACACTTCAATATAATCGAAGATATCCGCCCGGGCCATTGGCCCGGCAGAACCGTTGCCAGTCATCACTACCATACTGACTGCCCTGATCGCTGTGCACAATTACGCTTTCCGCAGGTTTACGCCGCCGGACGGCCATCATCAGTTCATCCAGTGCAAGTTCACGCGACAACGTCGGTTTCATTGACCAACCCACCACATTACGTGCAAAGAGATCTATGACCACGGCCAGGTAGAGCCAACCCTGCCAGGTGCGTAGTAGAGTAAGAGGCAGGGCGTAGTCGGACTATTTCCCTGCCTCTCCTCTCCGAACCGGACGTGCACCTTTCAGCGCATTGAAGTGGTTTACTGAATTTGGCCACCTGAAAAGAAGAAATTTTAGTCCTGAATTCAAACGCGAATCCGCTCAGTTGGTTGTCGATCAAAACTACACCGTCTCTGATGCCGCTAAGGCTATGGATGTCGGTCTTTCCACAATGACAAAATGGGTCAAGCAACTGCGTGAAAAGCGTCAGGGCAAAACACCAAAAGCTTCTCCAATAACACCGGAACAAATCGAAATACGTGAACTGAAGAAAAAACTACAACGCATTGAAATGGAAGGCGAAATATTAAAAAAGGCTACTGTAGATTCAATCTGTCAACGCAACACCCCTTTCAATTATCTCTTTCGGTGTTTTGAACTTCAGTGTCTTTCTTGGTCTGTTGTTTAGCTGAGCTGCAACCTGATCCAGCTCATGTTGAGTATATTGGGCAAGGCATGTCTTTTTGGGAAAGTACTGTCTAATTAGCCCATTAGTGTTCTCGTTTGTTCCCCGCTGCCAGGGACTCTGAGGATCGCAGAAGTAAACTTTAACTCCGGTGCTGCCAGTAAATTCCAGATGCTTGGCCAACTCCATTCCTCTGTCCCATGTCAGTGATTGCCGGAGTTCAGGCGGCAAGCTCAGGAATTTATCGGTAAGAGCCTGATTCACTGAGGAAAAATATTTACCCCTGAGTCTAAGGATTATCGTATAACGTGATTTTCGGTCTACAAGTGTGGCTATATGCGAGTTTTTTGTGCCTGATACTAAATCGCCTTCCCAGTGCCCCAGAGAGCGTCTGTTATCGATATGCCGGGAGCGTTCGTGAATTGGCGTTCCGTTCACTATGTTGATCGTACCTTTTTCACCTTTGCGGGTATGGCGTCTGCCATGACGAAGGCTATGCGACCGGCGCAGATGCTGTACATTCAGGTGGTGTAGCGCTTCACGGCTACGAAAGTACAGCGTTTTATAAATTGTCTCAGGTGATATTCGCAGTGTTTTTTGACGCGGCTTCGTTCGCCTTAACCATCCTGATATTTGCTCAGGAGACCACTTCATCTCCAGCTTTTCCAGAACAAGCTCTCGCAACGGTAAATTCTGATCCAGTAAGCACGGTTTTGGTCTTTTCGCCATCCTGCTGGCCCGGTTGATTAGCATCAACAGCTTTGTAATAGCGCCTGCCTCGATTACGCTGAACTTCACGTGAGATCGTCGAAGGACTGCGATTTAGCGCAGTCGCTATCGCACGAATGCTCATTTTGGCTGACAAACCGGCTCGTATTTCCTCGCGCTCAGACAGCGTCAGGTGAGCTACAGCCCGCTTGCGCTCATTGGGTTTTATGCCGCCAGTATCTCTTAACATAGTGAAGATTGTTCCTGGTTTCGAACCCAGAATATTAGCTATTTCACTGAAGCCTGTTCCGTTCTTCCACAGTTCAAAAACAGATGCTTTTTCCTTTGCTGTAAATGTCCGTCTCATTCAAAAACCCTCCGCAACCCCATGTTTTCACATGACTGTTGCGTTGACCAATTGAATCTACAACCGCGCTCTTGATGTCAGACTCCCTGAACAGTTCTCGATAATCGGGAAACTCAGGGCGCGTTATCCTGTGGCCACTCTCTGCTATGTGTTTGGGGTTCATCGCAGCAGCTATAATACATACTGGAAAAATCGTCCTGAAAAACCAGACGGCAGACGGGCTGTGTTACGAAGTCAGGTACTTGAGCTGCATGGCATTAGCCACGGTTCGGCCGGAGCAAGAAGCATCGCCACAATGGCAACCCAGAGAGGCTACCAGATGGGGCGCTGGCTTGCCGGCTCATGAAAGAACTGGGGCTGGTCAGTTGCCAGCAGCCGCCTCACCGGTATAAGCGTGGTGGTCATGAACACGTTGCTATCCCGAATCACCTTGAGCGACAGTTCGCCGTAACAGAGCCAAACCAGGTGTGGTGCGGTGACCTATATCTGGACAGGCAAACGCTGGGCATACCTCGCTGTTGTTCTCGACCTGTTTGCAAGAAAGCCAGTGGGCTTGTAAGTATCCCAGCTTTAGTTCCACGCACTTTTTGAGAGTTCCGGTTTTTCAGCCATCAGCCGGTACTCTTCCGGCGTCAGGTTATTCAGTGATTCATGAGGCCGCTCGTTGTCAGCCAGCGCTCTGTAATTTCCCGTGCTTCATTCAGTGTTCTGAACAGGTAAAAATCCAGGATTTCTGTCCGGTATGTCCGGTATGTCCGGTTGAACCGTTCGATAAAAGCATTTTGTGTTGGCTTACCCGGCTTGATAAATTCGAGCTGCACGCCATGTTCTTCGGCCCATTGTGCCAGCGCCAGTGAAACCAGTTCTGGCCCATTGTCCATCCGCATCTTCAACGGGTAGCCGCGATTTACCACGATCCTGTTCAGCACCCGGACGACGCGTTGCGCCGGGATATTAAGGTCGATTTCTATCGCCAGCGCTTCACGGTTAAAATCATCCACCACATTGAAGGTCCGGAGCGTCTGCCGCAGACCAGCGCATCGTGCATAAAATCGATGGACCAGCTCTGGTTTAACGCTTGCGGCGTCGCCAGTGGTGCTGGATTACGCACTGGCAGCCGCTGTTTTCCCTTACGACGAAAATTCAGTTTCAGCAGGCAGTAAATCCGGTGAACGCGTTTACCGGTGTGGAGTCAATCCAAATATAGGCCAGATTTGTTTACGGGCTCGGGGGCACTCAAAAAATTATTTATTTTCTGTATATAAATACGAGCACACTATTAATCATTAACTTACTATGAGTTACAAACAATAACGTGTAGCCACTTTAAAATAGAGTCACTAACTCTGATAGATTTCATCCCTCTCTGAACACCAAACAGAATTGATGTTCAGTTTATCCAGTCAAAATTACATTGTGATAATAAAATCCTGACATTCAACAACCGATTTAAAACAAAAAAATCAACGGAGTATTATAATGTTCAGTAAAATCCAAAAATAAATAATTAATTCATTGCGCAAGCAACTCATTAATCGTAAAAATAAAGAAAAACAATAATATTAAAGTAAACCATTCTAATGGTATATAGGGCCAAGAAACCCAATGTGAGAATATAGAACATAATTTTACTAACCAAATGCACCCGTTTTCAACATATTGCAGAATCACAGATAACTATCGTTAACAGAGTAAGTGCTATGTGTTGGATATGTTAATGTGATGTAGTTTTTAATACACCAAACTAGGTGCTGTTTTTAGAAAAAACACTAAATACGTCTAGGCGGTTGAAGTGCTATCGGCTATTTCAACCATATTAAACCTAACCAAAAAATTTCGACCTTAAATTTAACATGATCGGAATTATTGGTTCTTAGCACAGGATGGTGTCAATTTTTAAACCATACTTGATATTTGAGAGAAAGTTATGAAAATGAGCGATTATTATTACGTCAGCCGACATTCAAACATGAATGGCAAACATGAAATACACGCGGGAAGATGTCGTCAGCTTCCTATTATTATACATCGAAGTGTTCTCGGTCTTTTTGATCATCCAGATTTGGCCATTACTGAAGCAAATAGACAAAAATATGGGCCGGTAGAGGTCTGTCCTTGCAAGCATTGCATGGAACCATGAACGATCTGGCTCTTGAGTGAGGATACTGAACTTTATCATCAGCAATCAAATTCGTGATATTTGGACGACCACGGTAGTAGGTAATTTCTATCCTCACGATAAGGCCTGTTCGAAGGCCTCAGGACTTACACCGCCGAGATGGCCCTCTGGCGGTGAGCCCGATTGTCGAACATATTCGATGTAATCGAATATACCGGCGTAGGCCAGATCTCGGGTTTTGCAGATCCGTTTTCTAATGCACTCTATGCACTCTTTTTCTTCAAACTGAAGAGCGACTCTGCTACGGTAAAGTCAACATCCGTAGTTAGGCCCATCCAAATCTGTTATGAAATCCTCGGACGATATAACGTCTAAGGTAACTTAAAATTTCTTTGTTTAGTCTTTCCTCTGTTCACCTCAGCACATATAGACTTGTGTACACAGAGCGTGACGCATGCGTACTGGGATGATTGCCCACCGCGCTGATGGCTTTACTTGAGGATGCTGGAAACAGGTATACATCACGAATGACACATTTTTCTAACCGCTCAGAATTATCACCTACTACTGCCAGTAAGATGGCAAAGGTTTGAGAGTCAACCTCATACTGTCTTCGTAAACTTCTGGCATGTTCGTGAGTTAAATTATCCGACAATTCATCCAGTTGAGAACGTGCTTTTGCAAGGGATATCTATTGTTTATCCAGACTTATAAGTATGCAACAAAGAGCTAGGGGCCATGGGATCTTTCTGAAGATTCAAAACGCATATACGCAGTAACGCATTCGTGCGATTTTGATTTCCGCAGCCTGTCACGTATATCCTGAAAGGCGCATCAATATCGAACTGACCTGATTTTGCTTAAGTTTCACTGTTACGACACTGCAGCGTGCAACACTGACGACCCACAACATCGGTAAGGCTTCGACATTCCCAGGGAAGAAAATTCTGGCGGCATTTCGGCATTAAGATGATGAGCAGATTTTCCTTTCGGATGGCGTTTAGAGCGGTCGGGACGGTTGATTTCAAGAACATCTACCCCTTTTTCTACCGGGACGGGTTCAGTCCAGGTTTCGAAAATGACTTATCTATCGGCGACAGCTCCGATGAAGTCGTCATAGCTCCTGATTATTGCTTTGAACGTGTAATTATCACCACTCCCCGCGATAATGCCCGGCCAACGGCACAGTATGACATGGTCATACCAACGCGAGAAATGCGTTTTCATTGGCTGATAGCAATATCAAAATTTGAAAAACAGATATTGGCAACAGTGAACTTTACTATATATACAAAATTAAACAAATGAAGAGATGAAATAGCCACTGAAAAGATTAAAATTACTTCGACAAAACAATTGATTGTAGCTTGGCTAATATTGCATCTATTTACATACAAGTGAAGGATGCTTGAAATAAATAAATCATTGATAATACCTAAACCATTCCGCGTTTCTTTTCCAAGGTGGTTATTTTTCTGCTTGACTAGTTAACCCCTGCCAATCATAATTTCAAGCAATAAATAACAGCCCTATGCATTGCCTTGCTGTAAAGATATAGAACGAAATTAATTAAAATTACTAGCACCAACCAAGTTTCAACAAGAAACATCATCATGTTGAGATTGACGCCACTCTGATAATCAAAAGAAAAACACACAGAAAAAAAACAATAAGAGATAAAACCGACAAAATTAAAGAGTACTTTTTCATCTTAATCTCCTCTATACAAAACCCAGACTTATGGTCACCGTTAATAATTAAATGATGGACGATTGGCGAAGAGTGCCTATTGCTTCGGGATCTATCTTCGCTTATAAACACTTTTTCCGCTTTTCGCACACAGCGCGGTGAGCATGTGATACATAGAACATATAAAGAGCAATGGTTTCACCCCTCCCCCATCGGCATTTAACTGCAGGAGTGAGCCTCGCGCGCCAGTATTTTGATAAGGAGCCATACAATGAAGGGCTTTATAACGACAATAATTGGCGTGCAACTTAGTCGGCCTTATCTGTACTGATGCTATGTTTTTTTATAAACGATTGATTTATAATAAGTAAATGTAATATTTTAAAGAAAACAGAAACAACATACCCCACCCAGAAAATTAGCAACCCAAAAAAAATAAAACTGAAAAAACCCAAAATTATGAACATCATAATGAAAACCTCATCAATATACAGAATGTGTTACTTGGCATTTAACCGCTAATAAAAAATCAATAAAATAGAACTAGCAAGTATCAACACCATAGAAGCATCATGCAAGTTTGTTCTTGTGTTAAAATAAACAAACCCAGCATCTAATCAGACTAAACTGATTAGATGCTGGGTTGAATAGATAGTTCTGAACTTGCTATGTAGTATTAGTCAGTAAGGTACCCTCACGACAAAGATAAACTATCCGACCAGGCGGTGTAACCTCACTAATAAATAATTAAAAACGAAAATCATACCATCTTCCTAATTTGATAATAGAAGGTAATAGCGTTTTTCACAGTTTTTAGCTCGAACCGAAGCCCATTCCCGGTTAACCGATTTTACAGCTAAGGATTCGGCTTTTCGCCAAAGTATTATTGCCAGGTAAAACTTCTTGTTTTTTTCATGTTGAACTGCTTCTACTGCAATCTGCATGTACTTTTCTGTGCTAGCGTCTATCAAAAATTTATGCACTTTCAATTCATTTATGATTTCGCTGCGTCTTCCAGGGCGCATCAACTTGCTTTTTTTTGTTTCTTGTGTGAGCCTGGGGACTTTCATTTCCTCTGATTTAATATCAATCAGAGACAGAGACGGTAAAGACTTGACGAAGCCAGTGTTGGTAATTTCGTTACTCAATGAGCTATCCTCTTGCATTTTTATCGACTATGATAATAACGTTATTGACTGCTTTGGTAATGTGATGACACTGACCATACGTTACCAGAATACCCAACAGATGCTTCATAAAAAAACGTTTAAATTTAAAATTGATATATCGAAAAAAATAGTGAAAAAAATATTTTACGTTATAATAAAATAATTACCTAGTATAGGGTAATTTAATGTCTATCTCTTACATAAAAGAGTTGGTATTTTCAATGCAATTTTTAAATGATTAAAATATTAATTATTGACAGTGTTTGGCTGGCGGGGTAAATATGAAAAGAGAAACGCGAACAACAAATATTTCTGATGGTGAAAAAATTCGTCATAAAAACGCAAGATTTAATTTCAATCAAAAAAACATTAAATTTCATGCTCTCCAGAAAATTAACGAAATGCTCAATGAATTACCAATTTGTGCAATATGGTTAATGATAATATTGTTATGCGTAATGTTTTGGATTGGCGTTTCTGGGTTGGCTTTTTATATGATTTTTTAAGATAATGAATTAAATAAATTCCAGCCATTTTATGGCTTCCTACTGTTGATTGAATGCAAATTATAAATTATAGTGTGGTGGTATTACCATGGAAAAATAAAATGGCGCATAAGTTATGCGCCATGATGAATATAATAGTGAGGTTTTATTTTTTTTTCTTCCCTGGTGGCTCTACGTCGACGCGTGAGTTATAAAGTTTTGAAGAATGTATAACAGCTGTTTTATCCAAAACAGTATAATACGCATCTGCCGTACCAGTCCCTAAAGCTACCAGTGTTGCTTCATCCACTGACATGACTAAAGGAGTATCATTCGTCATGGCTGCCATTACCTCCTCTGCAGAGAATGTTTGGTGTTGTTGAGCTGTGGGGGATGTTATGCCATCTTCATTGTAGCCAACCCAAAAAATACTGATTCCTCTTGGTGACAGGTAAAGCCAAGAGGAATCTGGCGTAACTTCGACCGTAACTCCCTTATACAAATCTGATTGATTTATAATACCATCACCTGCAAGTGGTACAATTGGGGCTGGTTGATCCAATACCCCCGTATGATGAGAGTTTTGAACAACTACTTGATACACACTAGAGAACGAGTTGTTATTATTTATGTCAGTAACTGAAAAACCTGTTGCATAATAACCTTGAATTAAGTATTCCTCTGGGATTGGAATAGATATAGATTCGCTTGATGAACCCACATTGTAATGGATTATGCTCCCGCCCCAGAATAGGTTAATTGCATCACCTTCGCGCTGGTTGGGGTAAAATATTCTTGTGTATACTCCAGCATCAACAGCCTCTTGGCTGAGGAAGTTAGAAACAGCCAACGGAAAATTCGGTGCGGTCAATGTTGGGTTAGCTATTAGCAGAACATAATCAGCGCTGGGTGAACCATTAACATTGACAGTAATTGTATATGTTTTCGTACCTGCTTCCGGAGGGCCAGCTAAAGAGAGTAGTGTATGGAACTGGCCTACAGAGGATGTTACACCAATATTACCGTTGCCTCCCCAGACTATGTTAGCATTCGAGTCATCGCTTAGCTCTATATCAACGCCTGCGGCAGGGAGACCAGTTTCAGGATCGATGACCTCTACCGTTATTGGCGTGGAAATTAATTCCCAATCAGATGTCCAGTAATCCTGAGGTGTATTGAAAAAATTAACAGTATAATTGGTAACACCTGCTTCTACAGTTACTGCTTCAGTTGTATAGGTATTGCTAGGATTAGAACTTTGTGTAACGGTTACAGTTGTTGTTCCTTCACCAGTGCCTGTAATGGTAAATTCAGCTTTTCCTGTATCATCTAGAGTTACAGACGGTTGTGGTAAATCAACAATACCAGGAGTGGATACGCTAAGATCAAATAGCGTGCCTTCTGGATTTTCAGTATCTGTGATAGTTCCTAGCACATCTTCGCCGATAGCTAATTCATCAGCACTTAAATCGACAGTAAAAGTTGCTGCGTTTACGGTGACATCCAAAGACTCTGTTGTCGTTGCTGTATTGGTTGTATCATCATCTTGTGTAGCTGTAAATGTGATGCCACTGCCTTCAGATACTCCAGTTATATCAAATGTCGCGCCCTCTGAAGATAAGGTGACTGAAGAGTTATCGACTGTGGCGATAGTATCATCACTACTAGTGATCGTATATACAGTTCCATCAGCAATGCCAACATCTGTAATGCTACCAGAACCTGTTCCGCCGACGGTTATATTTGTATCTGTTAAGCTGATAGTTACACTCATAATAATCTCCTATGTGTGATTTTTCATGTTTACCTCAATTACCTTTCGATTTAAAGTTGTAGTTTATGATTGATGGCATTGTCAAAAATAAAGTTTAAAGTTTTTATAAAAAAACAATCGAAACTTAAATTGACATTGGCTTAATGTTTTTTTTCCTAATGAAAACAATTGATTAAGTTTTAGCGAGTCAATTTATTTGATACGGAAAAGTGCGTCCAAAAAAGTAATTTAGTTATTATAAATAAATATATAAAAAGATATATATTTGGCATGGGAAGTAGATGTTTTTTACTATTCTCATATGAAATTATTTTAATTGAATTCAATTTCTGATTTTTTGGTCTGTAATTTTGTTATAAAAAGAAAAAACATCGGCAGTTTTACATTCAAGTGCAACGACAGGCGTTATGTATAAAGCATAACAAAAACAACTCATTTATATAACATATAAATATTAAAATAGTTAACTTTTGGAATTATTGTAAGTTAAAGTAAAATTAAAATTTTTTAATAAAAATTAAAATTTATTCTATTTTTTGTTTGTTATCACCATTTTTTTTGGAATTGTTATATTTTTTCAATAAAAAATTCACACTAAATTTTTTTTTGTACTATGTTTTATATACTGAATCACGCACAAATAGTAAGTGGTTGCTCTTATTAAATTTATACGTATGCTACGAAGACAAATTTAAGTGGGTTTTTTATGGTGAACTGCACGACACGAACAGTGCACAAACTCAACGGAGTTTAAACGTGGGTTATTCTGAAAAATATCAACAGCTTTTGCAAAAATTAAAATCAGACATATCTAAAGATAATGCAATGCCAATATATCTACAACTTCATAAGTCGTTGAGAGAGGCTATTGAACAGTGCATTATTAAACCTGGGGAGTTTCTTCCTACTGAGCGGATAGTCACCGAAGAGCTACATGTCTCTCGTATTACGGTTCGTAAAGCTTTTCTCTGCCTTGTTCAAGATAATTTAGTTTTGCGCGCGCGTGGATTTGGTACTCAAGTAAAAATTCCTTTATCGTATTCATTGTCAAAAATCAATGGATTCTCTGAAGAAATAGACAATCAAAATAGATTTCCTGGGTCTCTATGGATAGAGAGAAAGAAAATATTGGCAACACCATTAGTTGCAAAAAAAATGAACATCACGGAATGTGAAGAGATATATAAACTTGAAAGAATTGGAACAATTAATGAACAACCTGCTTCTTACACAACCTCGTACATACTACCCTCAGTGGTTACTGATATTAATGATATTGAAAGCTCATTATATGATTATTTCAGAAAACAAAAATTACCTTTTGGAAGTTTAAGCCGTGCAATTAGTGCTTCATTGGCAGATCAAGGCTTATGTGAAAAACTAAAGATCCCCGAAAATTCGGCAATATTGATTGTTAAACAAACGCTTTTTGATAGAGAACAACAACCTTTAGAATATAGTATTAGTTACTTCCGAAGTGATTTATATGAATTTTTAGCCGAAAGTTCATAACTATTGGCACGTACTTTATCATAGGGTCACAACTCGACTCGAGCTATCCCTCTTAAATCTCATATTCAATTTTAGCATCTCTCTTTTACAAAGATTTCTTGGTTGTCTAGTGTGATTAGACAGACTTATCTTTTACTGTTTGCAATTTCGGTTTTCCCCCAGGAAAGCCGATCCCCCACAGACTTATCCCCAGTTTCTGTGGATAACCCATATATGGTATATTGGGTGCGGTTTTTAACACTGCATAGGGTGTTTTTAACCCCTGGCGGCGGTTTGACGGGCGTCAGCCGCCGCCAGTATTTGGATCCCCGCCACTCGGTATTTATCCGCTATACTCCAGTTTTACCGATTTGCAGATCTGCGGCAGCAGATTTATTGCGAACGATCACCGTGGCGTTCTCAGGCACAATAGTGGCTGAGTTTTCTGCCAGCCCCCGGTCTTCTCTGCCGAAACTGGGCAAGTCTTCAGCAGATTGCGCTACGTGAAAAATAAATTTTTATCAGGGTCATAATACTGCAGATTTTATGTAGCGCGATCGGGAGAGATCCCTGCCTCCCCGCTTCCCTGGGACCAGTTGATCGGGATAGGTGGAGGAATTTTCTGATAGAGCAATTCTGAATTTACGAGGTGAACTGTGTCACTGATAGCCTATGAACCTGCCGCCTCCGGTACGGAAGCGCTCCCCAGCCCCTACTTTGATTTTGCTCAGGCCGTGGCCATGCGTCGAATGGCGCTGAATCTGTCGGATCAACCGGCCTATCTGCTGGCACCGGAGATAATCTTATTGCTCGACAACATTGCCGATCTGCGCCGGCGAATGCTGTTTGATTTTTTATGGAACACCGGCGCGCGCATCAACGAAGCCCTGGCCGTCACACCGAAAGACATTGTGCTCGATGCCGTCAAACCCTTTGTAGTGCTGCGAACCTTAAAACAGCGCAACCAAACAGCAGGCCGTCGCGGCCGCCCCGGGAAAGATACGCCGGTGAAACGCACCGTGCCGCTGCTTGACCCCGGTTTTGCGCGCCGGCTGCGCGATCATCTGGCCACCTTTACCCGCTATATCACCAAACCGGTCTGGGAGATCTCCGATGACACCGCCCGCAATTGGTTGAAGGATGCCCTGGGTAATGCGCAACGAAACGGAATGCACTTCTCCATTGAGAGCATCACCCCTCATACGTTTCGGCACAGTTTTGCCATGCATCTGCTCTATAACCGGGTACATCCGAAGATCCTGCAATCGTTCATGGGACACCGGGACTATAAAAGCACCGAGATCTACACCCGGGTCTTCGCGCTGGACGTTGCCGGGCAACTGGGCGTGCGATTTGAGATGCCCCCTGAACAGGCTATGCAGCTGCTCAGTCCGAACAGATAATGTCTCCACCTTTGATTGCATGAGTGACTGTTGAGGGAGTTTTTAGGTGACGTTGTCACTAGCTAGTGAATGGTGTTAGAACTCACCACAGGATGGCAGTGATGACGGCGCACATCCGCCGGCTAACGCTCTAGCGTTAGTCTTTTGCTGCAGGCCGAACGAGGGAAACAGGATGAGAATTGTGACGCTCCGTTATCTGAAACAAAATGCGGCCACACTCTGATGTCAGCGAACCCCTGATCGTGACGCAAAACGACCAGCCTGCGTATGTGATCGAGTCTTATGACGATCGCATTCGCCGGGATGAGTGCATTGCGCTGCTTACACTGATGACTTTGTCTGAACAGGTTCTCGAGCGGGGACGTACGTTCAACCGCAAGGCGCTCCTGGACAGTCTGTGATCCGGCGGAGAAACCACGTTTAAGTATTCCGCAATGGCAAAAAATGACGTGGCAGACAGATAGAGGTGTTGTACGACAATATAAGAAACGTTGAATTCAATGTACCACTCACGTATATTTGTATTACTGAGTAATACAATGGAGAATTCAAATGGCACGAGTAACCAGCGTAACACTGGGTGAACATTTTACGGGCTTTGTGGGAGAAATGGTCCAATCTGGCCGCTATGGTAATACATCTGAAGTGCTTCGCGATGCGTTAAGGCTGATGGAAGCGCGTGAACAACGTATTCAAAGCGTACGGGAAATGGTTCTGGCAGGCGTAAATGCCCCGGTTAGCAACCGCACTATGGATGACATTTTTTCAGCAGCAGTGAAAGATGCCAATATATAAACTCTCCGTGTTGGCTGACGAAGATATCTACCATATTGTTCGTTATACACTCCAGCATTTTGGCCTTACTCAGGCTAAACGTTATCATGAAGAGCTTATAAAGGTCTTTGAATTACTGGCTCAGAATGCCGGGTTAGGTGCTGAATGTCACTGGGTCTGTCAGGACATGCGACGCTTTCAATACAAGAAGCATGGGATATATATTATAAAACAAGGCGATGAAGTGCTGATTTCCCGAGTCCTCCATCAATCTATGGATATCGAAGCGCTGGATTTTCCCACGTAATCGTGCTCGATATGCCGGACCGACCGTCCCCACCGCAATCCTGATTGTGGTGGATGGGAATCGATGCAGGCCCGCGACGATACGTCAGGCAAGACGCCGCTCAAACGGTAAACATTCAATCTCGGCAGCCCGTTTTTATGCACGGTTAAGTCAAGTACTTTAAGTTATCGATGTATCTGGTACGCTGTTGCGGTTGATGGCCTTCATTGACGTTGTAAAGTGCGACTCATGCTGGATACAACAGGTTGACCCAGTATGATAGGGAACAAAAAGAATGACTTCTATAACGCATATTGATGCCGCCGGGACCAGTCATGCTGTCGGTCACATGACTCGGCGTAAAATATGACGATCTGCGGTATACTTGGCAGATTGACGAAATAAGCTCAGTTGAATATCTATATTCATCGAGCAACCGACCACCCTGCCCTCTTCCAAAATGCGCATCACTTGGCTGTTTTTCGACGTTGAGCCCGATGTTTGATGGCGTCCAGTGTTTCTCTTTCCTGGTCACGATGTCCCACTTTCTTGTACCAACCGGCCAGTTTTCGTAAGTCAGGCACAGTCACCTTCTCGTTAGGATCATAGGCAGCCAGCTGCGCCATATACTGAGTCAGCAGTGCGATGCATTTTCTGGCCCACTCCCCTTCAGCAGCGGATCCTGCCGTCACATGAGGGCGACGTGGCAGACGTGGACGCATCGGTTTCACCGCTTCTGGAGCGGACTCGTCAACGTAGGTAAATTTGATGGCGTGTACAGAGCGGCCAATCTTCACCGGCTCCCAAATCACCGAAATATCGGTCGAGGCATTGATGCGATCGAGAGAAGGTTGCAGCAGTTTTTGCCTGAAGTCCCGGTAATCCTGGTATTTTCCCTGCAGGTTAGCCTTCTCTCGCATCCATTCGATCTCGAGGGTCACTTCTATGGTCCCGTGGTTCCGATACCGGGTCAGGTTACGTGCCTTGACCAGCCAGCTGTAAAGACGGATCGAGAAAGGGGTATCCAGCCTGGCCAGGTTTATAAAGTCCAGTTTGGTAAAGCTTTCTTTCAGCTCAAAAAGATAAGGGGCAACGTCCTGGCCAAAACGCAGCACGACCGCACTGTGGTCGTCATTGCTCACATACTCTAGACGAGAAAACCAGGAAAGCTGAACCGTTCTGACTTTCCCATTTCGGTCTTCCTTGTAGATCGTCACTGGTTTTTTCATAAGGCTATCAGCGGCATCACGTAGTTGCCGGTGACTGCTGGTCGGGTTGACACCGTAAATACGCTGGTAATCACGAGGATAAAGCGTGTACAACATGTCTGGTTGTGGCTTTCTGCTATCAATTTGCGCAAGGGCCAGGTTCAGGAGGCGCATCTCGTCTAGAGTGACACCATAGGCGCCTTCAAGAAGATCGTTCCCCTGCACCACAGTCAATGTGTCATGATTCATTCGCTCTATCCATAATGTGGAAACACCACAACATTATTCCACATTAAGAAGGGGCGCGTAAATCGTAATCTCCACCTTGAACCATGATATTCCTCACAACAAATTTACCCGCATCAGGAAATGATTCCACCTGTATTCCCAACGACCCTATCAGGGCTCGCAATGACATCGCGCCGTACAGATAATAACTCCACCTTTACTGCACACGAACCGGAAATATCTCCACTCATAGAAATGCTCTGAATACTCTCCCTCCCCTTTCTCCAGGCAAGCCACTGAATAAAAGCCGATATCAGAAGAAACTGTATACAGAATAAGATCTCAATGCGCCGCAGACATATACAGGAAATCATCCCACCCTTTTTGGCACCCTTTAACAGGAAATTTGTCCACCCTTCCTGACAACCTTACAGGTAATATCTCCACCTTTGTTTGTTACATGAACAGGACCGCCCTCCTCCCAATACCGTCAATTCATGCAGAAAATCCATCCACATACACTCTATAGGTACAGAAAATCCTTCCACCATTATTTGCCCCTCCCACACATCAGGTCAAACAGCACTCGAGCCAAACCACAGGAAATGTCTCCACAGTTACTTATCATCCTTGACATAAAATCCTTCCACCTGTAACTAACCTTCAAAGGAAATACCCCCACCTTTACTCACGCACCAACAGGAAAAATCTCCACCGATGAGAGTAACCCGTTGTTCAGTAAAGAGAGACTGAACAGAAAATTGCTCCACCTTTGCGTCTGACCTCTGCAAGGTAAATAATGATGATTCAGACCGATCCTGTAGCAATAAAATTACCGTTTAGTGTCCAACATCTTAATTTATCAACAGAAATTTCTTCTTCATAAGGCATGAAAAGGATCCACGTAGATCATGAAATAGATCCACCGGAGACAGAAAAACACTCCACATATACGAGGTTATCTTGTTGATATTATTTGATTATTTTACTCATAAAGAGAAAGTTAAAAAGAATAAAATAACAAATATCCTTCGGATGTTTGTTTATGATCTTTGCTCATTTAATCCCTTCTTTATACATCCTCAAGATCGCGTTAGCTCCGTCTTCTGCTGACATACGTCATGTTTATGCCTTATTTGTCTCCTTATGCGTTATAACTGTTGTTTTGCGTTTTTGTTGATGATTTACTATAAAGATGCAAAAAACTGAATAAGGGATAACATGGACCTCAAGTCAACGCTGGATCGTTGTATAGAACGTGGTCAATTTATGACGCAGGAAATCGCTAAAGCGCAATTTGGTAACGACAGCCCGGAAGCTCGAGCAATTACCCGGCGTTGGCGGATCACTGAGGCTTCAGATCTTGTGGGTGTCACGGCGCAAACGATCCGAAACTATGAAGAGTCAGGAAAGTTGCCCCCCCCGGAAACTGCAATGATTGGACGGGTTGAGCAACGCACCGGATACTCAATACAACAAATCAATGCAATGAGAGATGTGTTTGGTACTCGCCCAACAAGGCCGGCCGGACAGGATCCTGTTGTCCTTGCGGTAGCTGCTCATAAAGGTGGGGCTTATAAAACATCCACATCGGTACATATTGCTCAATGGATGGCATTACAAGGGTTACGTGTCTTATTAATTGACGCCACAGATCCTCAGGCAACCGCGTCGCTTTATCATGGCTATGTTCCGGATTTGCATATTCATCCGGAAGATACCCTTCTCCCTTATTATATGGGTCAGCGTGACGATGCCGCTTATGCCATCAAACCCACGTGCTGGCCCAATCTGGACATCATTCCATCCTGCTTGGCTGTACACCGTATAGAATCCGAAATTTATCCGTTGCATGATGCCGGGAAACTCCCTGTGGCGCCACACCTTCTTCTTCGGGCTGCCATTGAATCTGTTTGGGACAGCTATGATGTGATCGTGCTGGACAGTGCTCCCAATCTTGGGATAGGGACAATTAATGTCGCCTGTGCCGCAGATGTCATTGTCGTTCCTACTCCGGCGGAGCTTTATGACTATGTCTCTACCCTGCAGTTTTTTACCATGTTGCGCGATCTGATGCTCAATATTGACTTGAACGGTTTTGAACCCGATGTTCGCGTCCTGATCACGAAATTCAGCAATGCAGTCGGTAGCCAATCTCAATGGATGGATGACCAAATCCGTAACGCCTGGGGTGGGATGGTTCTGAAGGAAGTGGTGCGTGTGACAGATGAAGTCGGAAAAGGCCAGGTGAGGATGCGTACCGTTTTCGAGCAGGCAGCGAATCAGCGTTCTACGCCGGCTGCCTGGCGTAACGCTGTGGCCATTTGGGAACCGGTTTGTGCTGAGATCTATAATCGTTTAATCAAAACGCGTTGGGAGAATGCGTAATGAAAAGAGCCCCTGTATTACGTCATGCACCGACGATCAATTTTGATGAAGCTAATGCGGTTCCGGTAAAAGAGAGTGAACCCTCACCTTCGGCACCCGCAGTAAGCCAACTTTCTTCACGTGTTAGCACGATGAAAGGTAACTCTATCACCCTGCCGGTATGTGGGGAGGATGTGACCTTTATTCTGAAAACCATCGCTTCGGATCAAATAGAAGTCAAAACGACCATCTTTACTGGCAACGAACGTCATCAGGACCTATTGACCGAATCCTCCCTTGATGATTTGTTGCCCTCGTTTCTAACGTCAGGTCAACAGTCCCCCGCTTTTGGACGTAGCCAGAATGGCCTTGTCGAAATTGCGGACGGCAGTCGACGCCGTAAGGCCGCCATTCTGACTGGCAGTGAGTACAAAGTTCTCGTCGGTGAGTTGAACGATGCACAGATGCGTTGGCTATCTCAAATCGGAAATGATTATCGGCCAACCAGTGCATATGAGCGTGGGTTACGCTATGCCCGTCGGCTCTTTTCTGAATTTAATGGGAACGT
The DNA here is from genome assembly GCA_900457075.1 of Serratia quinivorans. Taxonomy (NCBI): domain Bacteria; kingdom Pseudomonadati; phylum Pseudomonadota; class Gammaproteobacteria; order Enterobacterales; family Yersiniaceae; genus Serratia; species Serratia quinivorans. Next base: position 97,472 of record UGYN01000003.1, on the reverse strand, counting down.
CAGTCATCTCGCGGAGGCTGAGAACATCTCACGCAAGATTATTCAGCGCTGTATAAAAACCGCGGAACTGCCAATTGAAACCTTACAGTTGTTTACGAATCCCAATGAACTAAGCGCTCGTAGTGGTGAAATGCTCTATAAGTTTCATGAGTCTGATTTTGCAGCGCTAAAACTGCTGACTCAAGTGTTACGCGAACAGCAATCTGAAGGTGGCACATTCAGTACTGAAGAACTGCTAAAACGTCTGATGCCGATCACTCGAACGAAACCAGATGTCACCGTGCGTAAGTTTGCCATTGGTATTGAGGCGAAATACTCAGAAAATGCAGTGTCCTTTAGTCTGACGGATGCGCCTGCTTCTCTGATTGAACGTATTGAAACTCTGCTCGCTGATCATGCAAAAACGCAAGAATAATCGCTTTTGAAGTGGGACCGTGGTCCCACTTCAATGTTTGTGTCTACTTATGATTATCTTAAGCTGCTTTTTTCAACTGGTGGGACCGTGGTCCCACTTTAATGTTTGTGTCTACTTATGATTATCTTAAGCTGCTTTTTTCAACTGGTGGGACCGTGGTCCCACTTTAATGTTTGCGTCTACTTATGATTATCCTAAGTTGCTTTTTTCAACTGATGGGACCGTGGTCCCACTTCGTGATTTAGTAAATCAATTCGATGATAAGAGGATTGAGATCGCACTAAACTTTTCAGAGATTTCTTTATTATGTATTTCCATAATTAACTCATTGTTTCACCGCGCTTAATCTAGCCCCGCCCTGGTCTGTGGCAAGTATTCGCTGGCGCCGCCGGCATCACCCGTTCGCACTCCTTTCACGTTGTTCCACTCGTTTGCGCATGCGGCTTCGGCCGTCGTACCTGCCACATCCCTGACTGGCGAGCCTTGTTTTTTTGCGCCCTGGCGAGAAAATGAGTTCTTGCCTCCCAAGGGAGACACACCATGAGCAACCAACTTTCCTTCGATGCACTGTTAGGCCCCGAAACCCCGGTTCAATGTGCGCCGCGTATGACGCCACGCGAAGCCAGAAAACAATTCATCAAAACGTTCTCTGTTATCGCGACCTATCACCGTCGTCTCGATGTTTTCCGCGACTTCATTCGCCTGGCTGCTAACGAACTCGATTTGGCGCGAGTACGGTCAGAGGAGGGCAGGGAAGAAGCGGTTCAGATTTGTAAGCGATACGAGGCTGTTGATCTACAGAGGATGCAGCAACTGTTTTGTTTCTTAATCGACGCGATGGAAGGGGGAATGGATGACCTGCTGGGCGGGATATTTATGGAGCTTGAATTTGGCTCGTCGTCGATGGGGCAATTCTTCACGCCGTGCTACGTCTCACGACTCATTGCCGCCCTGACACTTGGGGACCATGTTAAAGAGCTGGAACATCGCCCGTTTATCACGTTGGATGAACCTGCCAGTGGTTCGGGCGGCATGGTGATCGCCGCTGCTGAACACCTGCTCTCTAAAGGGTATAACCCGCAACAAGCGCTTTATATCCGTTGTACAGATATCGATCCTTTGGCTGCGGATATGTGTTTTACCCAGCTTGCGCTCTTGGGATTACCGGCCTCGGTCTATACCGGAAATACGTTGACGATGAGAATGTTTAAAGTCAGGCATACCCCGATGTATTACGCCAACGGCTGGAGCGAAAGACTTCGCCTGGTTGATATGATCACGAAATTCAAGGCGGTGTTACACGCTGTTTAAGGGGAAGGGGCATAGCCCCCTTTTTGTCTGTTTTTGCCGCCCTGTTGGTTCCAACCGGCGTTGAGCCGGCAGGAACCAATGTACCCAACGCTTGCAGCCGGCTAATCGCCGGCGCCGCTTTCACTGCCCGACCGCTTGTGCGGTCGTTCGCTGATGCCGCCAGGCAAAAGCCTGGTCCTTTCTGGTGTATCCCCTTAGCCCTGGCTACGCGCAAGGCGTCCGTCCCCGTGACTGACCCTGGGCCGGGGCGCCGCCGTCACAAGGGTTCGCTTTGCCGGTATCCTCACCCGTTCGCACTCCCTCCCGTTGGTCGTTCGCTTGCGCGTGCGGCTTGCGGTCCCGCCCTTGCATCGTCAGCTGATACCCCGTCCCGGTCATGTTGTCACGGCGCCAGTCACCCCGCGCCGGCAAAAAGCCAAAAGGGGTATACACCAGAAAGAAGTCGAAACGGGAGGGTTTATGACGAAATTATTGAAAGAAGTTCTGGCCGAACTGGCCACCAACCATACGAGCAGTACGCTGCAGGATGAGGCCACTTTGATCCGCGTCTCCGGGGCGGCGGAAGCCGTATTGGCGTTCCTGGAACGATGCCCGGGCGATGATCGCGATGTCACCTCGGTTTACAGCGATTTGATGGCCGATCTCTTCCACCTTGGACAACACCTGCACACCGCCGGTGTTTATGCCGATTTTCCGCTATGGCGACAGACCGTATTACTGACAGCAATGGGGTACTTTGACGCTGAAACCACCGGGTTTACCGCGATGGAGGCAAGTCACCCGGATGCTGCATTCGCCCTGCTGAGCTACATCAATAGTCGAAAACAGCATGATCAACACTTCAGCGTTTCCGCCCGATTACTGGCGACAGAACTGGTCCTGCTGAGTGCCCGTCTGGAGCCGTTGTCGAACCCGAATGCACTGACCACCGTCATCGCCGAAGTCTACAAATAATCATCAGGGCGATGAATGTCGCCCATTAAAAAATTGGATATCGCTATGAATAACAAGATTTGTTTCAAAGGTAAAAAGACATTTGAGGTGATCATGCAAGCACGTCAACAGGGGTGTGATGTGCTGCTGGTCAAGGATGAAGGCGTGTATTTGATGGCGGCAGCGCGTACCAAAGGAAAGCGGTTATTGGCCTACGCGGAAGGGTTGGATCCGACGACCCGTGACAGTGGCGACGTGTTTGATGACGCCTGCCGGATATGTGGTGGGGACGACTTTATGGAGCGCCTCCCGTCGGACGATCCGGCCTTTGACCACCTGCTCGAGAAACAAGGTCATCTTGAATTTCTCATTACACAAACCGAGTTCTGTATGACGTCGGTGGGTTAAGAGTGTTGTCCGGTTCGCGTTAATGACAGCACTGCGGCGCGACAAAGCTCCATTGATACTCATGCTGAGTATCAATGGAGTCAGTAGGGGGGTCTTCAATCATAAAGTGACTCAGTTTGATGCGTAACGACGTGGGTGAGTACATAACAAACTCATATTGAGTATTTTATTTTACTCAATATGAGTAACTATATCTTGATGTGGTCTATGTTTTTCTTATGATGATACTCAAATTGAGTAACTAAAGGGGTGTGAAATGCATATTTGCTGTGATGATGGTTCTACCAATGTGAAACTGGCCTGGTATGTGGAGGGAGATTTACGCACGACCTTGTCACCCAACTCTTTCCGTCAGGGGTGGAAAATCGATGGTATCGGCAGCCGTCGTACGTTCAACTATCTCGTTGATGGCGTGAAGTATACCTTTGACGATGTCAGCCAACAGGCGATCAGCACGACCCACATTGAATATCAGTACGGTGATACTAACCTCCTGGCGGTGCATCATGCCTTGCTAAACAGTGGCGTGGAGCCACAAGCGGTTAAGCTGACCGTCACATTGCCGATCAGTGAGTTTTATACCGAAGACTGTCAGAAAAACACGGTTAATATTCAACGAAAAATCGACAATCTGCTTCGACCTGTGACGTTGAACAAGGGGGAGGCCTTTGCCGTGGAGGCTGTAGAAGTGATGCCTGAATCCCTGCCTGCGGTGTTTTCTCCCCTGGTGCGGGAGAATGTCGGGCCGCTGGAAACGTCCCTGGTTATCGATTTGGGCGGTACGACGCTCGATGCCGGAGTCATTGTCGGGCAGTTCGACGATGTGACGGCGATCCACGGTAATCCCACCCTGGGTGTTTCGATGGTGACGCAGGCCGCGCTGACGGCGCTGCGTATGGCGGACAGCGATACGAGTGCCTATGTGGCGGATACGGTGATCCAACGCCGCCATGATCGCGCCTTTTTGTCACAGCTGATTAATGATGCTTCCCGGGTTGATGACGTTATCGCCGCGATAGAGCACGGTATCACCCGACTTGGCGATCGTGTGGTGAACGAACTGGCGCGATTCCGCCACGTTAACCGGGTTTGGCTGGTCGGTGGGGGCGCTCCGCTGATAGAATCTGCGGTAAGAAAAGCCTGGAAACTGCCGGCAGAGCGTATAACGCTGGTCGAAAGCCCGCAAATGGCGCTGGCGAGTGAAATGGCATTGTATAAACAAGAGGGATAACCGTGAGCGATAACAGCAGTGATACCCGCCGTAAATTTACCAGCTATTTGCAGCTGGACTGCGAAGCCGATCGCCATGCCCTGGATGTGGTTGAATCCATTTCGCAGCGAGTACGCGGGGATTTCCTGCGTAATGCCATCATCACAACGGCGGCATTACATCAGCTCGACCCACGATTACCGGTGTTGCTGGCCACGATGTATAACGGCCAGTTGACCAGCGAGCAGCTGGTCAACCTGGTCAGCCAGACAACCGGCTGGAAACCCGATATGGCGGCGATCCGCGACGTGATTACGGCGTTGTCCGGTGAGGATTGTCGATCGGTGGTTCCGGTCGAACCTGTTCAACAGCCGAGCGAATTGGCTTCCCTGGGAGAGGCGCGCCAGAAACTGGGTAAATTGCTCTAAGGGGGCAATTATTGCCGGATTATGTGTTTGTTATCGCGTTTCAGGGTGCATAAATTGCCTGTTTTTTAGAAAGGATGGCAATGCATGGATGTTTTTGAATTGAGATTATGGCGTGCCGGTCAATATTTTACGCTGTCTGAGGCGCGTTCGCTACGTCCTGGTAACCATTGGCGGCAAGTGGATGCAGCTCATGCTCTGGGGGTGTCAGAACGGACTTACCGAACCTATGAAAATAGTGGCGTGTCCCGATCGGCTCGTCTGGGGATCCAGACACTGATGTTGATCCGCCTGCTCCCCGATTTGCTCCGGATGGACCCACCGCAAATCGTTTTGCAACTGCAGGCGCTGACGCGCCATGACCAGACAACACCTCAGTCCAGGGGCGTGGTATCGCTTGTTATGCCTTCTGCAGGTATGAAGGCCTGGCGGGGTTCGCTGGGTTGGACGCAAAAACAGACCGCGGATTATCTGGGTGTTTCGCTGCGGACCGTCAAGCACTATGAGCAGGGGCCTTTGCCGCGTCGGCTGATGCTGGCCGCCCAGGCTGTTACGCTGTCCACGTTGTTGCCGGTCTGGTCAACCTACCCGTGTGCCAGGCTACTGCAGGTGCTGGATCAACTGGTCAATATCGACGTGAACTAGCACAAGGTTTATGGTGGCCAGGGCTGGCCACGGAAAGGATCCCCGGCAGGGCCGGGGCCCCGAAACATAGCGCTCCCGTCTGTTTTGTCATTTTCCTTTTTCCTCCCAACGGTCACTGCCGGCCTCGAACCGGCCGCGACCGATCCCCTGGTATTAACCTCCGCGCTTTCTTCCCTTTTTCCGCCCTGCGGGCGGGGATCAAAATGGTATGGCGTCGCCTGGGCTTACGCCGTAGCCCGAACGTAGCCGTGCCGCTACGCCTGCAAGGGTTCGCGTTGCCCGTATCCTCTCCCGTTCGCACTCCCTCTCTGCGGTCAGTCATTTGCGCTGCGGCCTGCGGTACGGCCCCTGCATTCTCCGCTTTGCGCACGTCTGTGTTTTGGCTACGGCGCAAGCCGATATCCGACAACCTGACTGGAGAAGAATGATGCCTAACTGGTGTGCAAACCGAATTATTGTGACTGGAAACCCAGATCAACTGACCGCCGTGACCGATTTTGCCCGGGACGAAGGGGAAGTGAGTTTTTTCAACGATGCTGATGTCGATGTGACAGCCTTTGAAAGGACTGTGCAGATTGATTTTGATACACGGTGGGCTCCTCCGGAATGTGCCGATATCAGGGCGCTGAGTAAACAGTTTTCCTGTCATGTCATTCATACGTTCAGTGAGGCAGGCGAGGGGTTCTGCGGTTATCACGTCTATGCGTGTGGTGAATATATCGACAGTGCCAGTGACGATCTGGAATGGTCAGAAGAGCGGGACGAGTACGGTTATGCCCGCGTTGTCGGCCCGGAATACGTATTGGGTAACGTCCCAAATTACGGCGGTTAAGGCGGTGGGCGCCCGTGGGGCGCCTTACCATGACGTGTGGAGAATAATGATGAGGCTGTCTAACTGGTACCGCCGCGTTGCCTAATCCCGTTAACCGTGTAACCCGCGTGCAGCTGGCCGTCAGCCTGCGCCGCTTTCACTGGCCGCCTATTGCGGCCGCTAAGGCAAGCCGTTGCCAACGGCTTCTGTTGGAGCTCGTCTCTGCGTGTTGTCAGCGGTGATCACTTTTGCTGTGACAGACATTGCCCCGTTCCGGTTCATCAACAAGGGTAAAGGCTAAAGCCCGTTTCCTCACCCGTTCGCGCCCCCTCCCGATGGTCAGGTGCTTGCGTTGCGGCTTCGGTATCGCCCTTGTTTCTGCCCCTGATGGAACAGGGCGGTCTGGTGTCACAGCATCGCGTTCCCCGCACTCAAACATCGCGGAATGAAGCACCCTAGCACCATAAAGAAGCCGGAGAGTAAAATATGAATAACCCAGTCAATATCGCCCAGTCCGACGTTGAAGACGTGACTAAAATCGAAATTACCGATGCCCGTCGCCGTTTGGCGTTTGTTCCAGAGCTGTTTGCGACGCCGTTGGGTGAGAGCATGGCGATGAGTTTTCTGCGTAAACACAGTAATTACGATGGAGGCATGTGGAATTTTTACGAGGTTCCGCGCGGGTTAAGCGGCCATGTCGCGCCGTGGACAGATATCATAACTACCCGGCCAACGGGGTACATTGCTCCGGCGGAAGGCACGTACAGATTGACTATTCCGGGCAACTACTTTGACGCTGATGTGTCAGCTGATGCTGCCGGGATCATAGCGACCCTGTTTGTTCTGAATCAGCTTTCATGGAAAGTTTCAGAAATGGGAAGGGAATATGCGTTGACCTGCCAGGGACTGGTCGATCGGCAGGATGCGCTAAAAGATTATATCAGCATCATAAAACATCCTGAAAGAGAGCTTATTTTCCGCGCTATTGATTAAAAATGGGTCCGGGTGCTCAGCCCGGATCTTCTCCTCGACACCCAAATCTTGCCCTCGCGGCGGTGCTCCTGGTGCCGCGGTTGTTTCGATTAAATACGCTATTATTTTCATAAGATAGGGGCATTGGCCCCCTTCGGCTCCCCGGCGTTGCTGGGTCGTCAGCCCCACTCCGTCGATTCCGCCGGATCACTGACGTCTCAGACTCCGCCGAACCCCTTTGGGTTTCGGGCTCTCGCTAGGGTCTGATAGCGAAATGGCAGAGGCAGGCGCTTGCAACCGGCCGTTCGCCGGTGCCGCTCTCACTGACAGGCCGCTTGTGCGGCCAGTCGCTAAGGCTACCTGGCTAAAGACCTGGCGCTTTCCGTTGCCTCCCCCTGTATGTGGCTGTAGCGCAAGGTGACTGTCTCCGTGACAGACGCTGGGCCGGGGCGCAGACAGCACAAGGGGTCGCTTCGCCGGTGTCCTCACCCGTTCGCACTCTCTCATTCCCTCTGGTCGTTCACTCGCTTGCGCTGCGGCCTGCGGCACCGCCCTTGTTCCGTCAGCTGATACCCCGTCCCGGTCTTTGTGTCACGGCGCCAGACTCCCCGCGCCGGCAAAAAGCCAAAAGGGGAATACACCAGAAAGAAGCCGGATAGGGCGGATTCTGGGCACGTTTATCACTGATGGAGGAATTACCCATGTCCAAGACCACGACCAAGCCTAGTGCCAAAAAAACCGTGAAGACTGATGCAGCTCAGTTTGTTGAAGCGACGCTGGCCAAGGCCGAGTTTAAACATGTCATGCTCAAGGAACTGGCTGTGACGGCTCTCAATGCGCGCATAACGCCCCGCACGAAGGCTGATATTGAAGGGCGAGCGGCCAGTATCGAGGGTGCTGGGCTGTTGCAGAATCTCGTCGTGTACCGCATGGCTGATGGGTTATTCGGGGTTGCTGCTGGTGAAACCCGCCGTTTGGGCCTTAACGTGCTGATGGAACAGGGACGATCTGCGGCAGGCGTTCCAGTGACGCCAGAATTCAGCGTTGCCGTGTTGGAGGTGAGTGAAGACGATGCTTATGCGATCTCTATCGCGGAAAACGTACAGCGCTCTAATCTGGAGCCTGCTGACCAACTGGAAAGCTTCCGCGTCATGGCGGAAAAGGGAATGTCTGTAGAGCGGATCGGTGCCATCCTTGGTTACAGCACGGCTCATGTCAAAAAATGCCTCAAGTTAACAACAGTCGCGCCAGCCCTGCTGGAACTGCTGAAAACCAACAAAATCAATTTCGACCAATTAGCCGCATTGGGTGCCAGTGACGATCATCAGCGTCAGATGCAGGCATGGGAAAAGGGGGATTATTACGAGCAATACCGTACACCAAAAGCGCTCCGGGAAAGCGTGCTGAGCGATGAAGTGTCAGCGGTAGACAGTGATTTGGTCGATTTCGTGGGGCTGGACGCCTACCAAGCGGCAGGCGGTGAAACCCGTGAAGACCTGTTCGCCGAAAGCGTCATCCTGACAAATCGGCTGCAACTGGAAACGATGGCGCTTGCCAAGCTGCAGGACGCGGCGGACGTTGTCGCGAAAGAAGAAGGTTGGGCTTGGGCACAAGGCCGGTGCAAGGAAGTGAAGAGCTGGGGTGACGATGCAAAGATTTACGATGTGCTCTATGCCTATGCCAAGTTGAGCGACGAGCAGAATGCAGAAGTTGAGCAACTGGAGTCTGAGAAAAAATTGCTCGAAAGCCTGCTCGAGGGCGCTGATGCCGACGACGAGTGGGAGCATACCCCGCGTATCGGGCAAATTAACGCACGTATTGTCGAGATCAACGAACACGCTGAAATCAACAAATGGTCGCTGGATGTGCGCGACACGGCTGGTGTGGTTGCCTATCTGCAAGACGGAAAAATACATATCCAACGCGGTTTGATGAAGATGGAGGACATCAAGCTGGTCGAGAAGGCCGAGCGTGAAAAAGCCAATAAAGAAACCCCACCCTCAGAGAAAGGGCTGTCGCAGGTGTTGGTCGCCAGTCTGTCAGCCGAGCGCACACTGGCGGTTGCCGCTTCACTGGCTCAAAATTCCACGGTTGCTCTTGCCCTGCACACCTTCACATTGACGCGTAGGATCTTTGGAAAGGCATATTTCAGCGAGCTTCATACCTCCGTGGACAGCCAGCGCAGTAACTGCCTGAACCAGTCGTCGGACGCAGGCAGTGAAAACGGACTCGCTAATCAGAAACTGAACGCATTGCATGAGGGCTGGCTGAGCCGTTTCCCGCAGGACTGGCTTGACGGGTTCGACTGGTTGCTGGAATGGCCGCAGGAAGACGTGTTGGCGCTGCTGGCCTACTGTGTCTCCCACGGTCTTGATGGCAGAGAGTGCCAATTGCATGACAACCGCGTGGGTACCAAGCTGGCGCGTGTTGAGAAAGCGCTGAACTTCCAGATCGGCGACTGGTGGAAACCGACCTCTGCCAACTATTTCTCACGCATTGCCAAAGACCAGATTGTTGATGCGCTCAACAGCGCCGGTCGTGCCGGTAATGCCAGCGACGCCGAGGGCATGAAGCGCAAGGAAGCGGCGGAATTCGCTGAGGCCGTACTGAAAGAGACCCACTGGTTGCCTGTCTGTATGTCACCCGCAGAGCCGCCGTAGACCGAGCTGGAGAGCACCGGTGATGTAGATACCTGCACGACCAGCCACACCGATACTGCCGCTGACCTCCGCGACGCCGCCTAACTGACAGGGATCTGCCGCCGAGAAGGCGGCAGAACAAGACCATGAAAAATCAAAGATTGAGCCTTGAGCAGTTAACCGGGATGAGCGCTACCGAACTGGAGGAGTACCGCGATCGTGGCAGGGAGTGGCGGCGGAAGTTGAACAATGCGGTGCTGGGTAGTTTGGCGCTGCCCCCGGGTTGGATAGCGAACGCGGAGGAGGTGTCCGAGTTTTGTGGGCAGGTGCCGGTTGTCTGCCGGATAAGCCCGAAGGGTGATGATTTGACCGCGATTTATCTGTGCAGTGCCGGGGCGGATGTTCCGGGCTGGTCAGCGGTGTTACCGTACCAGGGAGCACCGTCAGCTGCGAACCAGGGCAACGACGTCGCCTGGTTACATACCGCCGACAATTTTGATCCGGAGAGTATTAACCGGCTACTGCGAAACGTCGGCGAATATTACCGGCACGGTTTCACCTTGCCCGAGAAACTGGCGGTTGCGCTGCGAATGGGAGGGTTTTGCGTATGATCCCGAACAATCGCGCACTGGTACCGGTTAACGAGTATCAGCAAGCTGCCATTCATGCGGTGGTGCTGGTCGAACGTAAGAAAGAACAGGGGAAGCGGATCGCAGAATTTCCGTATGCCAAGGCATTTTTCAAAGTGTTGAACAACGGGCGGGGGCATATTTTAGCGAACGACATCCGTCTGTTATCGTCAAATTACTCCCCGGATGAGCGGGGCGGGGCGTCCATTGCGCAATACATTAAGGCACTGGACAGGCTGATCGAAAGCGGAGGCCAATATAGCCCGCTGCCGCTGTCTGGTGACGTTGTAGCAACACTGTTCCCGGCCTATGTCGAACTTTGCCATGAGCGGCGCGAGCGCAAGTGGGATATGCAGTACGAGCGCAGAGAGCGGAAGCGGTCACGGGAAGAACAGCAAAAGCGGCGGCGCTATCAGACCCTGCTGGCGCAGGCCGAAGTTGAGCTGGCATTTGCCACCCCGTCGACGGTTGGGGCGTGGTACGCGTACTGGAGTAAACAAGATATTTACGAAGACGATCTTAGCGAGGGATTTTTTGCTTGGTTCGAGCGGTTTCCGTGCATTGCAGCCAGTCAACTTTCGCACTACAAGAACGACGCTCTTTGGACTGTGATGGAAAGGCTGCGGGGGGGGGAAGGGGATTTGACCGAGGCCGAGCGGATGTTCAACGCCTTGCTTATCCGGAATAAACTGGCACGAAAACTATGAGGGAAGCGGCTTGAAATGCGTGCTCAATGAGGCAAAATGATAGTTTTCAACTTGAAAACAATACGGTTGGAGAGTACAATGTTTTCAAGATGAAAACAGGGTAGAGGGATCTGCAGTGCATGTAATTAGCAGACAGCCGTTTAACGAGGCTGCCGGAAAATACCCTAATAGCGCATTGGCGCTTCTGGATTTGATGCGGGTTCTGGAAAAAAAGACCTTCAACAGCCCGGATGAAATGAAAAGAGCGATCCCGTCACTGGATAACTTCAAGTACCGTAAAAAGTGGTGGGTTATCGATGTGTCCGGCAATACGTTGCGGCTTATGGCCTTCATTGACTTTGAAAAGCAAAAGGTTTTTGTTAAGCACATTGCGACTCATGCCGAATACGACAAGTTAACCAAGTATTATAGGGAGCATAAAGAATGACTGTTGCCACTCATATCGACGCCGCCAGTGCCGAAGGCATGATCGCGACATTTGCCAACGCGGTGAAATGCATTCCTCTGATGACGGGCGATAAAAGCGAGGCTGAATACAAAAAAGCGCTTGAGCTGATTGAGTATCTTGTCGATCGCGACGAGCTGAGCAACCCGCTTTTTGAACCGCTTGCGGCCAAAATTACAGAGTATGAAAACAGCGCCCCGGAATTTGAGGCGTTTAACCGCCGCTTTGCGGAGATCCCTACCGGGGTCGCCGCGTTGCGTACCCTGATGGATCAGCAGGGTTTGAAAGCGGCCGATCTGGAAGATGAATTGGGGTCTAAAAGCAATGTCAGCAACATTCTCAGTGGTCGCCGTGCGTTGACTGTGCAGCACATTAAGGCGCTGGCGACGCGTTTTGATGTCCCTGCTGATTTGTTTATCTGATGGGGAGGACGGGTTTCTGGTGACCTGTCTGACCAACCCCTAACGACTGACATCGTGAGACGGCGCCTGTGGCGCCGTTTCTGTTCCCATTCGTCCAGCCGGGTATTTCCTTTTTTCGTTGGCCCCTTTCCTGTCCGTATTGTGGCGCCCTGTTGGTTCCTTTCGGCGTTGAGCCGATAGGAACCAATGCACCCATCGCTTGCAGCAGGCTGTCGCCTGCGCCGCTTTCACTGCCCGACCGCTTATGCGGCCGGGCGCTAAGGATACCAGGCTAAAGGCCTGGCCCTTTCTGGTGTCCCCCCTTTAGTCCTGGTTACGCGCAAGGCGTCCGTCCCCGTGACTGACCCTGGGCCGGGGCGCCGCCGTCACAAGGGTACGCTTCGCCGGTATCCTCACCCGTTCGCACTCCCTCCCGTTGGTCGTTCGCTTGCGCATGCGGCTTGCGGTCCCGCCCTTGCGTCGTCAGCTGATACCCCGTCCCGGTCAAGTTGTCACGGCGCCAGTCACCCCGCGCCGGCAAAAAGCCAAAAGGGGTATACACCAGAAAGAAGCCGCCGCGGCTTCTGATGCACTGACTAACGGGAGTGGTTATGTCAACGAACGAACAACAACAGCAAATGGTTTTTTATGTGCCTGGGACAATGTGGCCGGTTGGTGTGGCTATTTGGCTGGATGGGGAATATGTCACGTCAGCCGGTCAAACATTGGCGCAGTTGCAACAGGTCAAGCCTGCGTGCGAACTGGTGACGTTTGAAGCAGCCTTGTGCGCGATGAATGACGCGGCAAAATTGCCGGTTCAGCGCATCTGCAAAGACGAATACAGGGAAAAGCTGGAAATGTTGCCGCCGCTGGATTGGCAATTTAGCGCGGGTTATTCGTCCTTCAAAATAATGGAAATGTACAGCGGTAACATCACTGACATTTACGTACAGCTCGGGGATGAGCATTTCAAACTGCGCGATCATGTCACGCTGCCACACAGCCAGATCGTGACGCGGGTGAGTGCTTTTCGTCAGGCAGAACCGGCGCAGGTAGCGGCTTAAAACCTATCGTTTCCCGCAGTTAAACGCTGCGGGATGTCATTTATCACGGAGAGCAAAAAATGATTATTGATGATTATATCGAAACGATCGGGCGCTACATCTTGCAACAACGTAAGGCGAGAAAACCGGCACGCGTCCCCGCTTTAAAAGTGTTTGAGTGGGCGCAGTTGCTGCGCTATCTGGAAATTCAGCGCGGATATACCTGTTAGCTTTAGTGTGCCGTCTCTCGGGGCGGCAATTTGAATCTATTTTCCCGGAGTCGGGCGCTGCCGGTATTGAGCCGGCACCACCCGATTAAGCCCCCGCTTGCAGCCAGCTATTCGCTGGCGCCGCTTTCACTGTTACCGCAAATTGCGGCAACACTAAGGCAACCTGGCTTCACCAGGTGAGTGGTTTCGGTGCCACTCCCTGCCAACAGGCATGGCTCAGAGTGTCTTTTGCCGTGACAGACGCTGAGCCGGGGCGTCGACCCCACAAGGGTTCGCTTGCGCCGCCATCCTCACCCGTTCGCACTCTTTCCTTTCAGTCATTCGCTTGCGCATGCGGCTTGCGGTGGTGCCCTTGCGGTTTCGTCTTGTACCCCGGCCGGTCTCAATGTCACAGCACAAGACGCTCCGCGCCCGGCAACGCCGGAAAGGGGAGTAACACCAGAAACAGGGTTTGGGAGAATTAAAATGCAAAGATTATATTCAGGTTTCCGCAGCGCCAATGTCATCCGTAAAGATCGCCCGCTGACCAACGACGAGTTGGCAACATTTGTCCCCAGCGTTTTTTCTGAGGAGAAACATGCCTCCCGTAGTGAGCGTTATACCTACATTCCAACGATCAGCCTGTTGGATAAACTCCGGGACGAAGGGTTCCAACCGTTTTACGCCTGTCAGACTAAAGTTCGTGATGAAGGCAAGAGAGGGCATACACGCCATATGCTGCGCCTGCGCCGTAATGGCTTCGGTCAACATGATGAAGTTCCGGAAATTATTTTGCTAAACAGTCATGACGGCAGCAGCAGTTACCAGATGATCCCAGGTGTTTTCCGTTTCGTGTGCAATAACGGTTTGGTGTGCGGTGATACGTTCGGTGAGGTTCGTGTACCTCACAAGGGGGACGTGGTTGGGCAAGTTATTGACGGGGCTTATGAGGTGCTTGGCTTGTTCGATAAATTGACGGAATCACGTGAAGAGATGAAATCCATAACGTTAAATCGTGATGAGCAAATGCTCTACGCAGATGCTGCATTGGGTTACAAATATTTCGACACACATCAACCCATTTCCGCAGAGCAAGTGTTGCAGGCAAGGCGCAGAGAGGACAATAACCCGGACTTATGGACAACCTATCAACGTGTCCAGGAGAACATGATCAAGGGGGGGATTGATGGTCGAACTGCGAAAGGGAAACGTAGCAGAACGCGTGCCGTGAATGGCATTACAGGTGATATTAAGCTCAATAATGCATTGTGGAAAATGGCCGAAGCGATGAAAGCATTGAAATAATAATTATAAACAGGCGGCAGTAGTCTGCCGCCCATAAGGATTTTTGTATGAGAAAAACAGTCGAGATAAAGCGGTGTTTAGTGTGCAGCACAACACACATGACGCTTGAAGACAATGCGACTCTGGGGTTGATAGCAAATTGCACGACTGAGAAATACAACTGGATAATGGAATATGAGTATGGGTTTGTTATTGACCTGTGGGGATACCGATACATCGCTTTGCGATTGAAAGCGTTAGGATTGTCAAAGGAATTTAGAAAGTTTGTCTATTCGATGATACTCAAGCACGATTTGAACATGATTCAGTTTGATGCTGATGGGGATACAATAGATGAGATGCCCACGTATTACTGGTGAAAATCCTCTTATTCTCCTTAAGCACATCGAGTGCTAAAGGAGAATGCTGTACACATCTCAGCTAAATCCATCTTTGTGCATACATTTTACCTTTCATCTGGTCACGATATTGAATCGTAACCAGATAATTTTTAGTTTTGTGCCGCCGAGTTACCACTCTTAACTGAATCAGGTTGTGCATTATTTATCGTTTTCAACTTACGTGGTGTTGCTGTTCTTCTCTTCGAGGAAACTGTGCTTTTTATAATGTCCTGAATGGAACGTTCACTGACTGTGATCTCGCATGCTTCCAGGGCGGATTTAATGTCCTTAGCGGTGTACCCTTTTTGCGTAGCCAATACAATGATTTTGTCTTTCAATCCTTCCAGAATTTCTTTTCCAGTGAGTCTTTCTTTGCTCAAATCTGGAAGCTCATCAAGCTGAACTTTAGCCAATTCTAATTGCTCTGAGCTGTACTGATTTTTTGCTGCCATGTTCAAGGTCTCCATTCTCATTAATCTCAATAACGACAATAGTATACGAATGCCTTCAACGAGCACAACTCCAGAAAAAGTTCTCCCATGGTGTAATGACAAAACAGGCGACATCAGCCATAATACAGATATCCGGTTTCAAAGACGGGACCAGATGTGTTTTGTAGCACCGCCTGCACGCAGTCGGTTCAACAAAACGCTGGGTCAGGGCAGAGCCCCGACACCCCACGAGACTGTTTTCTGACGAGACTAGAAGGGAAAACTCACCATGAGTAAAAGCGAAAGCCGGAACAGAACAGCCCTGCTTCCCAGCATTCGTTGTTTTCCCGAAGATAAAGATGCCGTCATGAAGAAGGCTGACGCTGCAGGCCTCAGCATAGGTGCCTTCATGCTTCGTAGCGCGCTCGGTCGTCGTATAGAGGCCAAGTGTGATACAGAGCTGATTATGGAGCTCCGGCGTCTTGGTGGCTTGCAAAAGCACTTGTTTAAAGAGGGCGGCGGGGTGATGAGTAAAGAGTATTCTGATGTGTTGATGGCGATTCAGAAGGCAATATTAAAAGTGGGTATGGAGTGAGTTTGACAGCATGATTATTCGAATCCCGGAAAAACGGCGTGATGGCAAGAGCAGCTTCTTACAGCTGGTCGCCTATACCGTTGTCCGCGACGAAGATAAACCCAACACTCCACTGGAACCCGAGCACCCAGGCTGGCGACGCCCTCGTTCGAAAGACGCTATCTTTAACCACCTCGTTGATTACATCAGTCGTAATGGCGATGCGGACTTGCAGCAAATCATGCATGCTGATCCTCACGGTCATACCCAGGTGATGTTTGATGGCGTCATGTGTGAGACGAACTGCTTCAACATCACGACTGCATCGGTCGAGATGAATGCAGTCGCACTGCAGAACACGCGTTGCAAGGATCCCGTGCTGCATTATTTCCTGTCATGGCCAGAAACAGATAACCCGTCAACGGAACACATCTTTGATAGTGTTCGTCACAGTTTATCGGCACTGGGAATGTCAGAACACCAGTACGTCGCGGCGATCCATACCGATACGAACAACATCCATTGCCACGTTGCTGCCAACCGTATTCACCCTGAGACTTATAAAGCAGCCGATGATTCTTTCACTCGCATACGTCTGCAGCAAGCGGCACGTGAACTAGAACTCAAGTACAACTGGACACCGACGAACGGGTTCTTTGCAGTTAACGAGCAGGGCGAAATTGTTCGATCCAAACGCGAGAAAAGTCTGACTCCCTCTGGTGCCAAGGCACTGGAGTATTACGCCGATGTTGAAAGCCTCCATACCTACGCCGTCACTGAATGTGGGTTTAAAATTGATGAGGCTATGGCCGATCCTAATCTGATGTGGAAGGATGTTCACCGCATTTTGGTTAATGCCGGGTTAGCGTTGAAACCGAAAGGGAAAGGGCTGGCCATCTATTCTATCGACAATCCTGAGCTTCCTCCGGTGAGGGCAAGTAGCGTTCATCCTGACCTTACGCTGGGTTGTCTGGAGAAAGATCTGGGTCAGTTCCAGCCCCTGGAAAATGTGGGTACCTATACTAAAGATCACACTACGACAGCGACTGATGCCATTGTGCATGAGTTCCGGTATGAGCCAACATTGCATGCGCGTGATTTGACAGCCCGGCTCGAGCGCCGTCTGGCGAGAGCAGATGCTCGTACAGATTTGAAAGCACGTTACCAGGCGTATAAACACGCCTGGAAACGACCAAAGTTAGATGCAAGTGTCGTCAAACGACGCTACCAGAATGAGTCAAAACGTTTTGCCTGGCAGAAGGCGCGAGCAAGAGTCGCCATTGGCGATCCGTTGTTGCGGAAATTGACGTACCACATTATTGAAGTCGAACGCATGAAAGCCATGGCAGCATTGCGTCTCGCGGTTAAGGACGAACGGGCGGCCTTCAAAGCCGATCCCGCTAACCGTCGACTGTCTTACCGTGAATGGGTTGAGCAGCAGGCCTTGAGTCATGATCAAGCCGCCATCGCTCAGCTGCGTGCATTTGCGTATCGCATGAAACGGACACAACGTACCGGACCGATATCAACCAACAGCATTGTGTGCGCCGTGGCTGACGATACACCGGCCTTTGCATTAGAAGGTTATGCCACACAGGTTACACGTGATGGGACGGTACAGTATGTGCGTGATGGGTTTGTCGAGCTTCAGGATAAAGGTGAGCGGATCGAAGTGGGTGATCATCGCGTGAATGAAGGTGAGCATATCGCCGGCGGGATGGCATTGGCAGAGAATAAAAGTGGGGAGCATCTTAAGTTTGAGGGTGAATTTGATTTTGTTCAGCAGGCGTGTTCTATGGTGCGTTGGTTCAATGAGGGAGGGGAGGAGCCTCTGCCATTGAGTGATCCGCAACAACGAATGATGGCAGGTTATGACGCGTATTCTCAGGCTATTTCAACGGGCGACGGGCAACATACACCTTCTGCCGCTGAACAACCCGATGTCGAACAGAGCAAACCCCGCTCGGGATATCGTCCTCAACAGTGATCGTTACAACGAAAAAAGCCGGCTGCATTTTTCACTGCGCCGGCTTTTTATTGGGTCTTCAGTTGTATTAGCTCAGACCTGAACTGACAGTTCCCGCGGATAGAACACAATCTTATCTGACAGTCGGCTTTGAGCGACAGCGGACCTTTTTACGTGAAATGGGTATGTAAAACGAGAGCATCTTAAGTCTCTTGATCAAAGTAACCGGTACAGGACTTAAGATCAGGTGATTTTCAGCTCAAAAAGCCGATACATTGCAACCCTGCCTGAATCGGTCACGTTCACTTCACGATATCCCGGTGTACGCGTTATCCATTCTTTTTGAAGGAAAAGCGTAAGCAGTGCCGAGCCAGCATTACCGCCAAGGTGGAAACGTCGTTCACTCCAGTCCAGACAAGGGCAGCAGGGCTTGCGGCGCGTACGTGAGTTAAGCAAGACGCCAATTCTCTCAAAATGCATTTTGCCGGCTGATGTCAGTTCCGAGCCATCAGCTTCAAGCCATTTCTCCCGCAGCATAAACTCATAAATGCTGACAGCAAGCTCGCCTGCCAGATGGTCATAGCAGGTGCGTGCGTAACGCAAATATACCGGCGTACTTGAAGCGTGGGTCTTATGAGTACGCATAGAAACTCCCATCAGGTTTTCCAGCAGTCCCGCGATATGATGGCCCGCAAGGCTGTAATACCGATGACGTCCCTGCGTCAGGCAAATGATCAGACCGTTGCTGAGAAGTCGGTTCAGATGCCCGCTGGTTGTCGAGGCTGCTATGCCAGCCACTATGCTGAGTTCGGTGGCTGTCCACGCGCGCCCATCCATCAGGGCGCACAGGATGCTGACCCTTGAAGGGTCAGACAGGGCAGAAGCTACCATTGCCATTGATGTTTCAAGAACATCATCCTGCTCATTGTCGCGCTGTGTTTTAAGGAGCTTCATTCAAGAGGTATTGCCCATTTTTGGGTTACTTCAGCTGCCCGGATATCATCATCTGTAATGAGAATTAGCCGGTTGCTGTGGTCGCTGTACTGTACCAGAATATTAATGCCGTTCCGGGAAATTGTGTCCGCTATTTCTCCCAACTCACCCGGTCGTTCCTGAGGTAATTTTCTTAACAGAGGACGACACACGTTGCAGATTTCAAAACCGGCTTCAGTCAGCACCCTGCGGGCTTTTTCACCGTCTTCAACCAAAAAGTGTGCATGTCCGGCCTCAGGTGTTGTGAATACACCACCGCCTTCAAGTCCCACTCCGTTTTCGCCCAGCACACTGCCCAGTGAACCAAGTGAACCCGGGCTATTTTTGAGAATAACGTGAATATCATACATGCTAGTTTGTTACCTTGTCAGAAGAGTAATCACGGAATACGCAGGCTACCCGTATTCTGTAGAATGAAAAAATCGACTGCCTGCCTTCTTTCTGCGCTGCCTGATGCATCACATTTTGCTTCCATCCGGCTACAGACTCCTCATCTTCCCACCAGGACAGAGAAAGAATCTTTCCGGGCGTTGTCAGGCTCTGATAACGCTCAATCGAGATAAACCCAAACCCAGGCGTGTGGGATAAAAGAGGCTTCAGCTCCGAAGCAAGCTGAAGATATCTTTCCTGAGCTTCTGGCAGAGCATCTGCCTCAAAAAGTACTGCAATCATGGTCCACTCCATCGATGATTTTCGGACAGTTTAATGATGACTGAGGCATGTTGCTTCGGCTGTTGCCGAAGTATGCATGTGCATTAGTGAAGCCATCGGCATGGGTAAGCGATGAACAGGAAATTCATGAGTGAAAATGCGGGACGGCCTGAAGGATTGGATTCACAGGCAACTTCCGCTGTTGGCACGGAGTGGACAAGGTAACAGAGCTAAAGGTCTGCTGTGAGCGAGAAGCGGAAGTTCGCAGTTTTACCCACAATTGATCACGACATGACTTGAACTACTTTTTTAACACCACCTGAGACTGAGTAGGACAGCGTTAATCTGGCATAACAGGGAAATTTATAAATCTTGTACTCTGAGAAAATCGATCAATTCTCTCATGGCTGGGCTCAGTGAATCCGGTGTTTTATAGCAAATGCAGATTCGCCGCCGTGCCCATTGATCGGTTAGCGGCAATATATGGTAATGAAATTTTTTACTGAAGCGTTCAGCTACTGATACAGGAAGAACCCCTACGCCAATACTGCTACTGACCATCTCACCAATCCCTTCAAAACTGCTCATTCTGACGCGATAAGCCAGTGGATGGCCAAGGTCTTCGGCATGCTCATTGATGTAGTCCTGCAGCGCACTACCGGGGTATAAACCAATGAAAGGCTCTGTGATCACATCAGAGAAAGAGATTTTATCTCTGCGTTCAAACGGGTGAGAGGGGGGGACGATAAGAGCAAGCCTGTCATCTGTCATTGGTTCAAGCATGAGTTCCTGGGCGTCTACTGCATCTGAAACGAGTCCTGCTTCAGCTATACCATTACTTATACTGTTAATGATATCCGCACTTGTTCTCTCTTCCAGCTCAATGGTCACATCCGGGTGCACTGAAAGCCACTTTGCAAGCCTGCCGGGTAGATACTCAGCCATCGCTGAGGTATTGGCATATAACTTTATTTTTCCTCTGACTCCTTTTGCATAAGCGCCGAGCTCAGCTTTAAGCCGCTCCTGCTGGGAGAGTATTTCCCGGGAATGGCGTACGAGGACCTCACCAGCTTCTGTAAGGCTGACGCCCCTTGGATGTCGTGAAAACAGCTTCACCCCGGTATCGTCCTCTATGTTTTTAAGTCTCTCACTGGCCGAACCAATGGCCAGGTTGGCACATCGCGCACCATGGGTAATGCTTCCGGCATCAGCGATACAGACGACAAGTTTCAAATCATAAAGATCCAGTCTCATAGGGATTTTTACCTCATCCTTCGGGTTATCCGAAGCATGGCCCGCTTAAACCAGATTGTCTACTAACAGGTGAGATGATTGAATCACTGAAAATCCTATGTCAGGGAAAACTTTGTGAGCGAACAGCTGTATATCTACCTTTCATTAGTATTTATCCTTGCCGGTTTTGTAAAAGGTGTGACCGGAATGGGACTGCCAACAGTAGCAATGGGGCTGCTTGGCATGTTTATGCCACTTCCGAACGCGGCGGTATTGTTGGTAATTCCTTCTTTCGTGACGAATATGCTGCAGCTTTTTACCGGCCCCTCAGTAAGGCTGATTATCAGCCGTCTGTGGCTGATGATGCTGCTTATTGTAGCTGGTACAGTGTCAGCATCTTCGCTTCTTATCACCATTAATCCAGCCTGGTCAGCATTCGCTCTGGGCGTGGCTTTAATCGTTTACGCTGCATTTGCGCTGGTTTCACCGTCGTTTACGGTTTCTCAAGCCAGGGAGAAATGGCTTTCCCCGGTTATTGGCGGCGTGACAGGTATAATCACCGGTGCGACAGGCGTATTCGTTATGCCAGCCGTTCCCTTTCTTCAGTCGCTTCGCTTCAGTAAAGATGAACTCGTTCAGGCCCTGGGGCTGTCATTCACAGTTTCTACCGTGGCGCTGGCCGTGGGGCTTTATCTACATGATGCTTTCAGGGTAGAGCAGTTTTCACTGTCCTTTTTATCTATATTGTCTGCTTTGGTTGGGATGTGGCTGGGGCAGAAGGTGCGGGCGAGCATTAGTGCCAAACGTTTCAGGCAGTGTTTTCTCCTGTTTCTGATTGTGCTCGGAATGGAGTTGATTTCACGCCCCTTTGTTTGATTCATCAGACCTGTAGGACAGGATGCAGCAACAACCGGGAGGATGCAATGAGCAGCAACCGCTACGATGGAAAGGTCGTCGCCATCGTGCACAGCACGGTCATGACCCTTCGGGGAGATAAGGCCTCCGGGCGGTGACATTATCCCAGCTTTAATAAGACTTGTGCGGAACTTAAATATTTCCTGATGTTATTTTGTCAGCTTTTGGCACAGAGCTGCCTGTAAGATTGAGTCTGGCTCTGTGCCTTAGCTTTGTCAGGTCAAGTCTAAACTAATACAGTTCAGTCGAGGTGTTTTTGCAGCTGTTGCAGCGCCGGTTGGTAAGTTAGCCAGGCGTTACTGTCGTTGCCGTTTATCTCAGTGAATATGGCCATCATACGGTGCATAATCGCATCGTGTTTATCGACATCGAATTGTTCCTGGGCGACAAAGAGATTAAGCAATCTGGTGCACTCATCACGCAGGTTCTCCGCCCGCTCAGTTGTCAACACCGGTCTGGTGTCATCTTCCCTGGACTCTGTTTCCGTCAGAGCCATCAACATCATTGCACACAGCCTTACCAGTTCAGTATAGCCGCGCCGATAGTCCAGGCTTTTGTCACTCATACCGGTGCCTCAGTAGTTAGGGGGAAGTGGTTGGCTTTCCAGCCATAGCCGTTCGAATTCTTGTTGATAGACTGTCACCAACTGGGGTTGGTTGCGTACTACCAGTACATTCTCCGCATTGCGCTTATCCGCACTTGAGGAGTAGTTGTAACTGCCGGTTTGCAAGGTATGACCGTCAGCCAGAATTATCTTGTTGTGAAATATAGCATATTTGTCGTTGAGGCGGACGTTGAGGCCACTGTTGGCCATAAACGTTACTGCAGTATAGTTATCGCTGTTGGCTTTGCGGTCCGCGATAATTCTAACGGTGACACCTCTTTTTTTTGCGGCAAGTAGTGCCCTGGCGATACCCTTATCAGTAAACGAATAGGCTTCGACGTTCAACGTCTGTTGTGCCTGGTTAATCACATCCAATACGGCGGCTTTGGCTGAGTGAGAAGGGGAAAAGCCTACGCTGAATGTTGGTGAGGCCTTTACGGGAAGCGAGACGAATGGCACCGCCAGCAGCCATGCTAGTGTGAGCGGTCGAATAACAGAGCGTTGCATGTGGTTCTCTCTAGCGGAAAGTGATTTCGTTTGTGCCGGCGTTCGCCAATGACTGTGCGACTTCTTTTGATACGCGGATGGGTTTAGGAGGTGCTGGCAGCTGACGCCAATTGCGTTTGTTCTGATGCAGAGCTTCTCTGGCCGCTTCAAACAGCAACACACCACGTTGGGTTGGTGAATAACTGACGTCGGCGCGGTTGTCCAGGTCGAGTGCCACTGCAGCAACGCGTTTGAGTACGGGATCCATCATGCCAGCAGATGTTGTTGTATCCATTGCCTGCTCGAGGCGTTGAAGGATGCCATCGATCTCCTGTGCGGCAGGCGGTAATTTGCGCTTTAATGACGGGTTCAGGGTAAATAGCTCAGCTTCGGTGGGTGTTTCCACGTCGATGAAACGGTTGATACGCATCGGTAGTGAGGACGTCATTTTCTGGTCATCCGGGATATAAATGGCATTACTCGGTACCAGCGCGCTTTTAAAGGAAATCATGCCTTCACCGGAGCTCATATCCTTCAAGTCACCAAGATCTAGCCGGTCTTTTTCACGAATATAGTTATTGGCTGCATCTTCGTAGTTAGGCGTAATAAACCCGCCAGCCTGTTCTACTGAGCCCAGTTCTGCATAATACCCTTTACCTCCGGTGATCCTGGCCAGTTCGAACGTGTCCTTTTCATCCTGCAGCGCCATGAACCACTTGGTTAGCAGGTTGGCGTTTACCGTCATGTATTCGCCTTTGTGTTCGGCGATAAACCTCTGAATATCCTGGGCAGAAACAATGAGCATATATCCCAGACTTCGCATCTGGCTTGCCAGGTTGTCCATACCCGGGCCAAAGTAGGCACCTAACTCATCCATGGAGATCGGGTAGGGGAACTTACCACTGTATTTTTTGACGATCAGTACATCGTTCATCATCCCTTCGAGCTCGCAGCCCAGGTCTCTGGCCATGGTCATGCGGATGGCTGAAATGTACAGCTTACCGATATTGGATGCTTCACCCTTGGAGAGTTCCAGCGCGGGTATGGTCGTGCAGAGAATGCGATCGTTGTGCAGTACGTCTTCGATATCAATATCACCGGCATCGGTTGAGAAGATGTGGCCGTAGAGGTCGTTAAACATGGTCAACATACGGTTGAACTGCTGGATCAGGTACCCGTGTTGATCGTATACCCCTTGTTCCCACTCCGATGGTTTGTTAATCAACTCGATGCGGAAACCAGCCAACGTGTTGAAGTAATTCTCCAATGGATTGTATGCCTCACGATGCCAACCGTCTCGCTTGGCTTCTTGATAGAGATCAGCAAGTTTTCGCAGGGGTAAATACTCCTGGATGACCTTTTGGGAAATGCGACGTTTTTCCCGTTTGCATTTGTAATAGATGGCATAAACCAAGGCAGATAGCATTGATTTTGCTTTGTCCTGCCAGCCCTGATCTCCACTGCCGGCGGGCGGCAACATGGATTCCATCAGTTGGATGATAAACGTGGTGTTCGCGGTTCCGAACAGATTGATAGTGTTTGAGGGTTGCCGCTTTTTATCATTGAGCAACAGCTGCAGTAGTTTGTCCGTTCCCCCAGTCATGAAATTGAGCACGTAGAAATCATCTTCGCGGCCAAAGCGACGAGCCAGAGACCACATGGCGAAGGCCAGTGTGTTCTGGCCCTTACCGTCCGAATAGCAGATCCCACGTCCCCAGCATATTGAATTCAGGAAGACCGACAAGAGAGCCTCCGTTTTACCCGAGCCCGTGGTAGCCAATAGCAGCATATGCCGCAAAGCGTCGTCCAACGTCAGCCATAGCTCTCGTGCCAAGCCTTTGCCGCGGGCATACCCAAGGCACATTACACCGGCTGCCGGCAGGTATTTGCGGGTGCGAACCACATACCGGAAAAATCCGCCCAGACCTTTGCGGTACTTGGGCATTTCACGTTCGGTGGTTAGATCCATGCCGCCAATGTCCGTTGGCATGCGTAATGGCATACGAAACGGACGATCGGCAAACAGCATGACCAGAAGTAGCAGCCCAGGGACGGTAAGTAACAGTGTGGCCGGCATAATGAAGCCCACAATTAAGCCAGCGAGCAGACTGAGTTGAACCCCCATCGGAGAAAGTAACGCATCATTTATAAAGGTATAACCTAGCGGCCTGCGCACCCGGCGCGGGTCGACTTCTACAGGGCGTGTCATGAGTAACCTCAATCAGGGAAAGATCGGATGGCTGGTATTACTGGACGGTCGATGAATTCAGGAAAGCTTCCAACGCATCGTCACTTTTCAGTGACTGCAGGGGGATGTAGCGACCATCATCTGCCAATAAAGAAGGGGTGCCCGGGAGTGTGTAGTAATCAAAGGCAACGTCATTTTTGGCGATTGCTGCTTCCCCTGCTTCACATGATGCAGGTTGTGGGGCGCTTTCACCTGGCGTTAAACCGGCGTCTGTGCGAAACAGTGATTTCCATAATGCCAAACGTGTTGAAGGGGGCTGGCACAAGATAGGAGTCACCAGGTTCAGGGTCTGTTGCTTACCAACAAGGGTAACCGGGAAAATCTCAACATTGTATTTTTCCGACAGGGCTTCTAATGCCGGCTCAATGATCTGGCAGTTGTGACACAACGGGTCGGCAAATACATACAGCGTGCGTGGATGGCCTGATGACAGTGCGACCGTGTATTGGCCGCTTTGGGCTGTTTTACGCAAAATCTCTGCCGTTTTCTGATAATCGGCGGCTTTGGGGGGGGCGCCTGCAGGTTCAACCTGGCGGATAGTTGGCGTCGAATCTGCTGATAATTCTACTGCAGGGGCTGGTTGGAACGGAACCACCGGAGAACTAGGTACAGAGATCACCGGCGCTTGAAATACGGGTTGTTGGTTCGCCGGAATAAGGAGGGGTCTGGTTCCAGATGCACCAAGGTTCCAGGCTGTGACAATAGCCATGGTAACGGCGGCACCGAGAATGACACCTGCGGTCAGTTTCCCACACTGAACCCTCCTATCGCGCCGACGAAGTACGGCTGCGTTTATCGCACGTAATATTGTCTGGGCGTCCTCAGGGGATGTTCCGTGATGGATGATAGCTTGGTGCAGATCGCGACTATCGTGGTAGATGTCGTTATCTTTAATATAAAAACGGGAGTATGTACCCAGTTCAAGTATGGCGATTGCCTGATCGCTGCCGGATTTTCGTGAGTAAACAGACAGGGTTTTACCCTGCAGGGATGCAGTAAAATGAGTATTCATCGATTGTTTCCTGTTAAGACGGGCGTTGCGTTCTGGGGCGAGTGAAGGTGCGAGTTTTGACGGGGTGTTGCTCAGGCAAACGTGTTGTTGCAATGGTGGCTGCGGGAATAACGGTTTCTTGATTGCGCAAAATCACCACATCTCCCACTTCGTCTTCCATATCAGCATCTGGTGCGCATTCAATAGGCTCGGTAGCTGATTTCTCTTCTATGGTTAACCCCAGGTTCCGCAAATCAATTTCCAAGCCATGGATAGCCTTGTCCATTCGACTTTCTGGCATAGGCACTGACACTCTGAGTCGTTCTGATACTTCCCCAACCAGGGTTTCCCATTTTGAAACGGCAATCACGCCGGCACCTTCAACAAAGACTTTCGGTCGGCCGGTCGAGGTCAGGGCATACCACAATGTGCGATCGAGACCTTTTAGCCAGCGAAAGCGCGGACCGGGCAGGCGTAAGTCTTGGTCATGTAAAGCGAACATTGCGGTACGGGTAGTGCTATGTCGACCTAGCCAGGCTTTTGCCTCGGGGGTGCTGATCACGCGTTCGAAGGCTTTGGTCGCCAGTCCTAAAACTGGATACCCCTTTTTTCCCCTATAACGACGGCTTTTGATGAGGCAGGAGCGGTTCAAGTCATCCAGCAATTTCTCAGCCCCCTTGCGGTCCTTTAAGAATGCCTGAAGCCCGAAAGCAGCGACTAAGGCACGCTCATGGGGGCTAAAACTGGATGCATCTTTGAGTGGGGCACCCAGCTGCTGTTCGAAGACGATGCGAGCTCTTTCATGATCAAGGCGTTCACCGATCACCAACTGGTGTTGTTTGGCAAATTCTTCCGGTGACTGCGCACTTCGATGCTCTGGAGGGTCACAGTTCAGCAGTTGTGTTTCTTTATCGCCGTAGCACAGGGCAGGTACAATATTGGGAGAGAACTGCGACATAATTTTAGGTAGGGAATATACGTTAATATCTCTTCGTGTTCGGTTACTCGCATGATTACGGACTGCAATCATGCTCCCTACTACAATCACTGATAATGGTGCTAACAAAATGCCGGCTGTTCTGTTCATCACGTTAATAAACTCGCTCCAACTGAGGTCGTTAACACGATTTGCCGCCCAAGCTAATAAATTCAATCGTTCAGCAATATAACTGTGGTTGCGCGGGAAGTCGCAAAGAGACCAGAGTTGATAAATTATCCAACAACTTCCATACATGATGGGGGGCTGGTATATCCACATTAAAAAGCAGATCATGAAAAAGATAAGAAGTATCATTAGTCCGCGCTCCTGGCCTTGAGGTGGCGGAGTGGCTGTTCTTGTTGCCATATACTTTCCTGATAAAGGTATACCCGCAAGGAAACTATACGGGTTATAAGGGGGGACTACACCAAGGGGGATTTTTTCAGCAAAGAAAAAGCGCCGATTAGGGCGCTTAAAATGGATGTTGGAAAATACTATTTAATTTATCAATAGGCTAGGGATTTGTTGCGAACGAATTCACCAAAACTGTTACCAGACTCGATCTCAGGGCGGTAGGAAGAGGAAAGAAGAACATCCAGTTTATTACCGAATTCCATGCACTTACTTTCGCTACCAACATTGATTTTAAAGTAGGGGAAGTAAACATCATTGAACTTAAACGTCAGGGTGCTTCCTCTGCATTCATATCCAACCAGATCGGCGACACGGACTCCTTTAAAAACAGAGTCGGTTGTTGATAATAATAGTATTGTTCCGTTTTTTACGTCTACCCCAACATACTTACCAATGTCTAATATTTTAATCTCATACCCATTAGATGGGGTGAAGTTATTGCAGATGTAACTATTTATTATGTTCTCGGTTTTCTTTTTAGAGTCCCGAAGCGTGCGGTAAAATGAATAAATTAAAGCTAAACCGATGACTAAAGAAAAAACTGGCCAGGCTGGATTGCTTCGTGCATCTGATACAATGAACAAAATCAAAGATGAAAGTAAAAAAAAGGCACCTGCACATAATGAAAACATTAAATAGAAGGACTTTAAGTAAAGTTGCGTTTTTGTCATTTAATTCCATCTCCCTGTTCATTGTTTGAACCTTTATGATTGAACTTTACACCAGGCGAACGCTGTAGTCCATGTGAAAAACCAGCAAAAATGTTTTTTGTTGACTCAGCCATGCCACCTAAAATACTTGCAGCTTCACGTCCCCCTAACCAAGAAATGATATAGTCTGGCATTGTTACTTGTAGGCTGAACACTCGAGTAACCGCTGTAGTACATATCCTTGCATAGACCATCAAAATACCTATTACAGATGCTAATCCTGTAATCGAGTTTGCCTGAACGTTAGCAATGGTTGACCCGAACATTAGATTTAACAAAGTTCCAAGGGCAACGATCCCTATACTTGCAAATACGAAACCGAAGACCATGAGCATCGGCCTAATCATTACATCAATCAGGAAAACATAGCCATATGATGAACGATGCCCCTTGTCGCCCTCTATACCTATATGCGTTGCAGCCCATAATGTACCGCCAGTTGCACCAACTAGAACACTAACAAGCCAGTTGGCTGCTGCTGCTATCCAAAAAATAAATGGTATGAAAGGGAGATATATTGAAAGACTTATGCCAATTCCAAATAGGACGAAAATAATAAAATAAACAACCGGGGAAATAGCATCTAGAAAAGCAGAAAACCCTTCTGTTGCATTAGCAGAGAAAGCACCGGCAAGGCTTCCCCAAAACCCCTTAGTAGATAAGGCAGCGGCTACTTTCCCCGCAGTGAATAATGTCAGAGTAGCCTCGGCACCACCTAAGGTTAAGTCACCAATGAATTTCATTTTCAGTAATGGATTCATTTGGTCATTGCTAACTGAAGAGTTTCCGATATTCGAAGTTGCGATATTGTTCGCTAGTTTTTGAATTGGTGATTTAAATAATCCAACAAAGACTGCACTTGGGTCAGATGCATCAGTGGCTTGTTGAGTATCTTTAGCTCCTTGTGTCCCCAGTGGGGGTGTGTAGGGGGAGTTCTGCAGTTGAGCTTTGTAGGCTGTTTTTATATTGGAGTAGTTGTCGCTAGCTCCCAAATCACCCAGGCCAGACATACCTGAAATTACAGGCTTTAACTGGACGGCGTCATTGAACTTGTTATTGGCGGTGGCAAACGTTTGGTACCAGGATCCGAGTGCCAGCCAACCATTTTTTTTCAACTGTGCCGAGAGAATGGAAGCCAGTTCGTCGGATTGCCCTTGTGCTTTCAATGCCTGATTTATTCTGTCTTCATAGGCTCGTGCCGCTTTCTGGATGTCAGTTTCAGCATCTGGTAATGATCCACTGCCATTCACCTGTTTGTTGGCCAGAGCAGAAACAAATTGTGATGCGTCTTGTGATAATGTGTTTTGCATCTCGTTCATGGCACTGCGCTGAGCATTGATTATGCTGTCTGTGTTCACGGGAACGGGGAATAGCCAGCTGGTCGTCTGGTCTGCCATGCTTTCCGGTAGCCGGGCTGAACCACACAAAGCGCTACCGTTGCCGATCTCAAAGCCATCAGGTAGTGACTTGATACTCATCAGTGGAGTACCACCCTGGCCATACTGTTGGTACATGTTGCTGAGTTCCGAATTAACCCCATACATGCATAAATTCATTTCGTAAATCGCCCGGGCAGCACTCACTGTCTGTGGTGCAACGGGTTGTACCACCAGGGAGTAACCTGCTTCCAATAAATCCACAATTCGATCGGTTACTACATTGGCGCTGCCTATCCCCATGATAGAGGCGGCCCAAAGGAAGATGAGCTGCGCCAAGGACCAACCAGAGACCGTAGGTACCAGGGTTAGGAACCCCGCGGTTGTTGTGACTGGGCCGACCATTGAGCTGCCCTGGTTGAATATTTTCCCGTGCTGTCCGACTTGCACCAGATGTTTGACAGTGACCAACAGGAACCAGACGACAGCAATGGCCATGACTATCCCGTTAAATACAAAGAATAGCTGACCGATCATGCTTGATTCAGTTGATAATGGATTAGTGACAACGTCACCAAATATCATAACCAGAATTTGGCGAGACAGGTCACTCGACCGTTTAGCCGCTTGTTCTATGGTGTCAAAACTGACCGCGGTATCGGCCCAGGCACTGGCCGTAAACAGGCACAGCAAAGCGCCGGCCATCAATTTTCGTATGGCTTTCATAGGATGCTCGTTTTTGAAGGCAATTGCCTGGCGGGTGCCAGGAAGGAAAGGTGTTACCTGCAGATTACTGCCGAAGTGAAAGCGTTGTTTTAAGCCAGTGGTTTTCTGTCAAGAAGTCTATAAATCCCCCGCGTTCTTGCTGAGATGCCCGGCGTTCCCGGAGTTGCCACAAACGCCATGAGCAAACGAGAGCCTGAACGAAGGGGATTGCGGCTAAAGACAAGAGGGCTAACACCAGGGCTAACGTTTTGGCCAGTAACAAAGGGGTGTAGATATTGCTGGCCAGGACGACCAGCATGACACTGATGATGAGAAATGCCGGTACCGCCGAAAGTGCCAGGCAAAGTTGTTTGCGCCGGTGAAAGCGTTTTATCAATACCGTCGTCGACACTCCGCTGGCTGAAACGGCGTCGTCAAAATCCAGCACGGGCTCCCTCAGTTTTTGCTCCAGTTGATAAGACGGTGAGAGGTGCCGTGCTCGTTTAAGGTGGTTAATCAGCGAGGGGCCGATTTTTGTGACGGTATATCGCAGTTCTGAGAGTGGCAAAAAAATGTTGGCGGTGTAATACGCCCCCTTACCAACACGACGGCCCCAATGTGGAGCTGTTTTCTCGTTTTTTTTAGTCATGACGGGCTGCTCCTGCACTGACTTCACGCATTTTTGCTTGCAACTGCGGACGATAGTTTTCTGTTGCTGAAATAGACAGTTGTTGGCCCAGCAGAATATTGTTTTTCTGCAGCTGCTGCTTTATCCCCAGTAATAACCAATTCTGCAGTGATTGGATCCGTATAGATTCACGCGCTAAATTATCTCCATCCATTGCCTGCAGGTCAGTTTGGTAGTCCGTATTGGCATAGCGTCTGCCTACTTCGAACTGTTCAAACTCACGTTCGGACATCATGCCGCTACGTTGCGCTTCCTCCGATGCCGTGCGCCCAAAATACGCCGCTGCAGACGGGGTCTGCAGCGTTTCTTTCAACACATCTCGGGTAGCTTCATTAGGCTGACTGGCGGCGACCATGGCCAACATGGGTTCGCGTGCTGCAGAATTAACCGATTCATATTGTGTCATTATCCCTACGTACTGCTGACCTGATGTCGTTTTGACTTCACCTTTCCCCAACTGCTTACCTGCAGTCGCAGGCGCACTGTTGAGGGTATAAGCCATCGCCGCATCGGTTTGCTGTTGGCTGAAGGTTAAATCCGGCGCTTTACCCTCCTGGCCTGCGCCATCCAGTAAGGCTGTCAGTCGTTTGTCCCCCCCAGGTAGGTCGGAGATGCCTTTGCACAGGGCTGTTCCACCGTATGCCGCAAAATCCGTGGCATCACAGTAGTCGGCATGTATTGCGGCCGTTCGGAATTGTGTCTGCTCCGGCGGAGAGGGCGGTGAGGTAACACCCTGACGAATGGCACTGTTACTGATCCCACTACCGCTGGATAAGGCTCCCTGGCGAGCCCGGGCACCGCTTTGCACCTGAGCGGCCATGCCTGAACCGGATTCGGTGCAGATGCTGTCAGGAACGCTGTAGGTACGACGGGCTTGTTCCAATCGTTCGGTCTGCCGGGCGAATATGTCCTGATCCCGCTGTGCCTGGGCTGCCTGTTCAATCTGTGCGGCAACTTTGCCACCGTTCTGGTTGATAGCGGCACCGACCTGGTGCTGGGTACCGGCGATTTCTGACAGTGTACCGTTTATGGTTCCAAGTGCTGGCGCCACCTGCGTTTCGACTGGCAGGCTGCTCGTGACTTCAACGGGATAGGCTACTGCGTTGCCTGGCAGATATGCAGCTAGCACCAGTACGGTCAGCAGGCTGAGTTGACAGGGACGTTGACGTGTCCAAAACATGACTAGCTCCAAATGTGTAGGGCGACTGAGGCGGCAAGGGTCCAGAACAGCGCGGTGTAAATAGTGATGTGGGTGATGGGATAGTGAAAAAATGATTGTTTAAAACGAGGCCAAAACGTTGTCACACACATATTTTCTCCTTAAGCCGCATTTCCCTGGATATAGCCGGCTTTGGCGATGAGTTCATTTGCCAGCTGACGAATGGCGCCACCTTCATCGTCGTTGCCGGCACGTTTTTTCAACATCTTGATATGGTTTTCTGCAGAGCCACCGGGAAAAGCATTAGCCAGCAGCCGCCGTGCGGTTTTGCCATCCAGCGCGTCATACAACATGTTGCGTAATGCTCTGTTTGCCGGTGTGGAGTTCAAAGCCCAGAGGCGCAGAGGGCCGACGGTATTTTTCAACAGCTGTGCAACGTTGCCATTGGTGGTTTGGAACACGGCAAGGAAGGTGACACCACTGCCATCTGGTGCCGGGCCTTTGGTTGTGTTCAGGAGTTTCAATAATGTGGCACGCGGGACTTTGAAGGTGTTTTGCAGGATGTCGAAGTCCTGAGTACGTACTCGAAGTAAATAGAGCGAGTTCGCCGAGTCCAGTATGGTTTGAGGGTAATCGTCCAGGTACTGCGATGCGAAGACAGTACGGACACCAAACTTGCGTTTCTCTCTATCCTCCGTTTGTAAGGCGGACCAGAGTGCATCAATGCCTTTGATGTTATGCAGCTCATCAATGAAGATGAGTTTGATCTCCTGATCCAACTGCTCGATGCGCTTACGGTGCAGTTGGACGTAGCGTGGATCCAATTTGGCATACAGTTCTGTCTGTATCTGCGGCAGATAGAAGTCAGTGCCTCCTGCTAAATGGCGAGCAAATTGGTACATGATACCGGTGCGAATTTTTCCTTCAGGCGAATCATTACCGGCCACGTTATTGACATCGACTATCCTGATGCGAGTGTTAGGGCTGACGGTAAATCGTGTGCGACCGGAAATCAGTGGATAATCAAACAACGCCTGAGTCAGGCAACGCGATACGTAACTGAGTAATGTTTCATCCGATCCCGGGCGGTTGACCATGCCGAACGCCGTTCGCAACTCTTCACTGTTGAGGGCACCCTGGAGATCATTCAGCTCGGGAACCGCCTGTGCCTGAGCAAGAGAGGCTTCATAGACATGACCATGTTCAAACAACATGTCACGAACTTCGTACCATGTGGCCAACTCCCACCATTGCGTGTTGTGCTGAGAAATACAGCCGCTGCTTTTGAGCGCCGCATCCACTTCCGGAACCAGGGTCGGGCCATATCGCACGGGTTCGGTATCGCTGTTTTTGCGAAACACCAGGTCGACGGCGCGGGACAGGATCTGTTTGCATGACGTTGCATCCGGGGCGAGGCCCGTCTGTGGATCGATGCACAGGCTGGTCAATAATCTCAGCAAGTAATCACGCTCAGTGCTGATCGGGTATTTCAGACCTAATTGAATATCAAATGGGTTGCGGCAATGGTCTGCGACGTTTTGCAGAATGATGCTGATGATCTTGTCTTTCTGGTCAACGGGAAGGCTGTCATGAACCAAATCGTAAAAGCCCTGGGCAGTAAACCCCTTGTCTATAAAGGCCATAAACGGCAGATCGCTGTTGCCATTGGTTATCGCATCCAGATGCAGACTGTTGGCCAACAAGGATTTTCCTGAACCTGGAGCGCCAGCCAGTAACTCGGTATGTTTTTCCTGGAGTGCACTGGCTAACCCAATCGGATAGGGCTTGCCATCAACCGTCTGGTGTATGGAGTTGCCCTCATTGCCCCACGGACTGGCAGGGCGCTGCAGAGGCATCAGCTTGATGCCTTCGGATAACGGAGGGAACATCAGATTTGGTGCACTGTAGCTGGATGCCAGTGGCAACGTATTCATCCAGGCTCTGATTGGATCACCAAAGGTTCGGGTGACGGAGGTAACACCCCAGGCCTGAATCGATTTTTGTAGAAGTGTCAGGTTGCGCTTCAACCGGCTTTTATCAGCATCCCAGGTACTGGCTGTGATGCTCATCATGCATACCGGTTCTTTTTTATCTTGCTTCACCAACCAGGATACCGATTTGTAGATATCACGCAGAGACGGTACGAAAGCGACAAAAGACAGCAGGTTCTGATTGTTGTTGAGATGAGCACCACCACCGGGCATCAGATCCAGACGCAAGCGCCAGGGGATTTGCCGGGGAACCTTTTTGAATAATTGGCTGAACGGTTCTGGCCGCTGTGGTGCCAGCGTCATTGCGAGCTGGCCATGGAACAATCCGTCAACTTCAATCAAATTACCGTGGGGTGTTACCTCAGTGTCGCAATACTGAAAATTGAGGTGAGGGGCCAATGCACCACTGATATCGTCATCGCGCAATTTTCCATGTGGGATCACCCGGTCACCAGGAAGCAGGGGTTGCCAGCTTTCATCTGTACTGAGGCGTTCGATTTCGTCGCGCAGGATATGCCCTGCTTCGTGAGCGTCCAGTAAGCGAACCATCACCCCCTCGTTACCATTAGTGAGGTCGTTGGCTAACTTGTCGATAAAGGCATCGTGTCGGAGTTTCAGTCCCTCAAATTCAGCAAACACAGGATTTTGACCGAATCGCGCCTCCGGTACATCTTTAAACTGTTGCTCCTGGCGGTGTGTTTCTTCTTTACGTTCCGCTGCGGGCAGGGAGGAAATTGCCGTGTAAACCGTCAGCCATACACGCTCACGGGCAACATAGGGGGACATTTTGGTGATTTGCTCATCGACCAAATCATCAAGTGTTAACCCGAGTTTGCGATAGGCCTGTCGCTGAGGCTCCACCAATCGGGTAATTTCTTCTTTTCCGCGACTAGGATCCCGCTCGAAAACAATGCTGATTTTATGGCCCAGAGCCTTAAAGTCGCCTGTTAGTGTATCCCGAAGTTTCAACACAAAACGCAGGTAGCTGTCGGCCTCGGGTTGTTCGTTCGGTGTCTTAGGCACGTTTTCGCTAAATTCTCGAAATGCGCCAAGGACTTCAAAACAACTGGCGTAATCATTGTTGTGGGTGACATGGATGTAAGGTGCGTCCAGCGACGGGTGACGAATTTTATCGTCGGACGTCATGCCAATGACGGTGCGCAGGTCACAATACTGCGCGAAATCTCTGCCCAGGGTATAGCGGGAGAAGAAGGCAAATGCGTCTTCGATTTTATCAATAATCATGGTCAACTCCGGGCTTTGTAATCACGGTACAGGTGTAACCACCAGGTGGTGCCAGCATCCAAACCCGTGGTGGCTAGTCGGCCGACAAGACGGCCAGGGTGCAGCGCTAACGCCAGGTGACGGCAGCGTGATAGAAGAAGACTTCGGCGATCGGTGGGTAATTGTTTAAGTGCATCGCCGAATGCCTGTGGATGTGTGGTTCCCCATGCTTGTTGTACCGGTTTGTCGTGTGACGTCAGCCAATCCAGCAAGGCTTTGGCATCCCGACGGTAGTCTTCGTCCTCCGAGCTCAGTGCTTGGGCAATGGCCCGCTGCAGGTGATTGACATCTTCGGGTCGTAGCGTCGGTAGGTAGATCATCACGCCGGCTTCCGCAGTGACGGTATCGAGCTGCTGCCACGCCTGGCACAGCGGATCAGCGATACTGAGATTGTCAGGGGCTGTATTCAACGGGTTGTTGTCACGGAACATTGCCGTGTTCTTGGGAGACTCATAACCGCAGAATTCGCAGCAGTGTCCACTCTGGCGTGCAGTCACATCTAGAATTTCTTGTTGTTTAGCCGATCGAGAAAACCCAGCGACACGCTGGGAAATAGAAAAAACCAACATATGAACTCCAGGGCAGGAGGGAGCAGTGGTGGCGAAGGGCGAGCGTCAACGAAATGGCCAGCCCTTTGGACTGGCCATCAGGTGTTAAATGCCTACTGGGTTAAGGGTCATCTGCTTCTGGCTACGGCTGGCCATTTGATCGAGTGCAATAAAGCATGCGCCAGCGACCAACAGGACCAGAATGTGCCCAACTTTAATTTGAGGGTTGTTTTTCTTAGTGGCCATCAGACCAATTGCTCCGGCAATGCATCCAAGTCCGATGACCATTGAGGCATTGACGATCGGTTCTTTAAGCGAGTAAATCCCATCAAGCCACCCTTTGATCATACCTGCGATGTCATCGTCAGCATGGGCCAGAGGGGTAAGAAACCACGCCAGTCCCCCGGCAATGGCGCGGGCATAATACCGGCGTACTGTATCGGCCATGAGGGCACCTTTAATTGCGATGAACAGGGGAATATCTTTCAGGGAGTGACGAGCTTTCATTATTACCTCTATGTTTTACCAATGAATATTTAGTGTGTTTTGTAGGGCATCGAGTACCCGGGGACTGACTGCGAGCATTGTGCCGACAATGATTCGTTTAACGCCGCTTGAAACATCCTCACCGGCACTGAGTCCGGTATGACCGTCCTTCTGTGAGCGTCGCAACCGGAGCAAACCTTGCAACGCATAAATAACGCCCACCCATTGCAGCAAAGTCAGACCGGCGTTAATGGCGACCGCTGCCGGGCCATATTTGCCCTCTGACACATAAGCAATAGCGCCAAAGGTGACATTGCCCAGCGCCATCTGCTGCGAGGTGGCGTTCATGACCTGGTGCAGTGCGATGATGCAGCCGCACACCAATACGACGGACAGGATTTTCCCTGCGCCATCCTGTACCTGGCCGCGCTTGGCTTTGCTGGCAATGTTTCCAAAGTGCAACGCCAACATGACCAGACCGCCAACGGCACCCAGCGCGAGAACCAGTTGGATCCCGACAGCGGTCACGTTATTGACGGCATTGGCCAGCATTTGGACCAAATCCATAGTTCTCCCTACCGGATAACACCGGCGGTGGTGATCACTTGGCGTTGTGTGGTGTCAATACTCTGAACGGTGGCATTACCAATGCGGTCACCGGGACGTAGCGCCCAGGTGCTGCCTTGGTAATTAACCCATGCTAGCCCTGGGTAAAGGCTTGCGATCGTTGCACCACGAAGGGAATGGTTTTTTGTGCTGGCCCGAAGGCCATGATTGGCTGAGCGAGCCACGGTTGTAGGTTGCGGGGTAACCATTGCGGACGATGGGCGCTGTGTCAGCGCATTAACCTGGCGTTCCAGTGCGCGTATTCTCTCGTCGAGTGCTTTGATTCCTTCCCGGTTGTTCTCACTGAATATGCGGTTGTTCTCGATAGCGTGCTGTGTTGCTTCTGTAACAATGGCATGCCCGGTGGGTTCCGGGGTTGGCATTGCTGCCGACGTTGGCTGATCCCGAGTGGCGGGGGCAGCAGGAGAAGATGTTACCGGTGTCGGAACTGACGGACTCACCACCTCCTGGGCCGCAAACTGTGGCGGGGCACCGCTGTCATGTGGGTTGTTGCGCATCACACCGAACATCACGATCCCGATGAGACTCAACGCCATTATTCCTGCCTGAATCGGTGCCACCTTGATACCGAGCGGCAATGTAATGAGCTTTTGTTTTATGGGCTCACTGACGATGGGCGTTTCTGGGATATCGGTATCTTCCGCCAATGGCTCTGGTGGGGGGGTATCAAGATCAAAATGGGACTTGGACATTACTGTTCTCCTGCGTTGAGCGGTGTAACTACTGCGCTTTTATTGACTCTGTCGCTCTCATACACCCCTTTCATAAATTGGATGGCCACGATTTGGTTTTTGAACACTTTGACCTGCTTGACCGGGAGGCGAGAGGCATCATTGGTCATCACCTTGCCGGCATTGGCTCCCAGGCCGCCGACAATGGTGCCGGCCACAGCTGAACCGCTGACCTTGCCGGTACCGCCGGAAATCGTCCCTGCATTGGTGGACAGTATTTGGGTGTTCTGTTGCTTGTAGAGATCTCCCAGGCCGCCGACGCTCGAGGCAAGGGCTGGCACAAAAATGCGGCTGATGTAGCGGTTGCTAACATCACTTGCTACTGCCGATTGCAACGTGTCGTCCTGCAGGGCGTAAGCGTCTACCTGGTAATCAGCGCCGTTAAGCGTCATGCGGGTAAAGTGGATCACGACACCATCGCCAGCCAACTGAACACCCTGAGCGGTGAAACTGGCACCCGCCAGCACGCCTGCAGGAATATGCGCGAGAACGATGGAGTTGAGGTTGTCAGAATCCACAGCGCTGTCGATTACACCAGGGCGACGGGTATTTGGCGGTACGACCACGATGTCTGCGCGGGTTTTTGATTGTGCCTCCAGACTGGCGGGGGTTACCGTTGGTGCATTCCCAGGCAGACTTTGAGTCCAGCTCTCGAACGAACCGCCTGCGGATGTGTCAGCCGGTTGGTTTGTACCTTGTTGGTTCTGAGCTCCCTGACCAAAGGCGCTTGCCAACTGCATATTCCCGGGCTTCCAGCGATCGTTGAGTGTTTTCAAATACCCCTTCAACGCCGCTTTTTGGTCTTCGGCAATACCACCATTTTGTGGATTGCTGCCTTGCTGAGTATCAACTGGTGTCGTATTCAGGTTGACCGGCTGTGGTGCCGGTGCCGGCATTTCTGCATTGATGTCACTCATTCGCAATGACGCTACGAAACTGGTTCCACCATTGTCAGCCGTTTTATAGCCGATGGTGTTGGCCTCGCTTTGCAGCCGCTGGTACTGGACGGTTTCGGCGCTGTTGCGAGGCGCATTATTGGCGACCCGATTGAGTTTGTACTGCGATGGGGTTGGTTCGGGCCGGTTTAGGTATCCCCATCCAAGGTAGACACCTGCACCGATAATTACGACGGCACCTACTATGACCATGGCGGTCTTTTTCCCGTCGCTGGCGGCATCTTTTTCAATAGCCATGGTTTTACTCCAGGTTGATGTTCAGAGTGGCATTACGCCCTTGAACGGAGAAAACGACTTCCGGGGTCACTGGCAGCTTCCAGATGTGGGTACCGTCAGCGGCAGAGGAGGTTTCAACAAAGGCATCCCGTAGCTCACTGCGAGACCGGATATATAGGTCATCACCTATCTGCCAGACGTTGGTCATCGGGACATTGCCACTGGTTTTCAACCGTTTGGCTTCTTTGGGCGGGGTACCATCAAGGAAGGCTTGCAGCGTGGGGTTATCCAGACTGATTTTCTCTCTGGCGATCGGCAATGGTTTGGCTGCAGGCCCGCGCATGGGGATCCGCAGGTTAAGGCTGCTGTCAGTTATCTGAGCTTTGTCCGCGTTATCCGGCTCACCACTGGATAACGCAATGACCACCGGTACTGGCAAGCCTTGCAAGTAAACCGTGACGCTGCCGGAGTCATAGGCACGCCTTGCCTGTACGGACATCACTGCGCTGTTTGGAATGAACTGGATATAGAAACCGCTTTCGTTACCGTTCACCGGGGGGGCTGCGATATTCCAGGGGGCGCCGGTTTCATCGGTGAATGATACGGTGCTTGGGAAGTTTGGCAGGGCTCGCAGCATGGGTAACGATGCTCCAGGTGACAGATTCACGGTCAGTGAACTGACTCGCGGGACGGCAGTCACCGGGGAACGGCTCTCACTGCGCTGCAGCTGATCGAATGTGCTACGCAGATGTGTTACATCGTCCGGGGAAAGGGGGGCCATTTGGCCTTCGGCATAAGTCAGTGCCGGTGAGGGCAACGGTGTATTCCCAGCCGGTGGTAAAGGGGCATTCGGGGCTAGCCCGGGAGTTGACTGTACTGGTACCGGATTGTTTTGAGCAGCATTCGCCGCCGGGGCATTGCCCATCGTCTGGGCTGGTTGCCAAGCGTTCGGTGCCGGGGCGACATCGACGGTAGTGGCGGCAAAAGTGTTGGCCGCAGTCAGTAATAACAGACCGGCAAAAGGGGTTTTCATGACTATTGAGCCTCATAGGTAATGAGCTGGGACACTTCCATGCCGGTGTTTTTCAACCGGGGATCGGTACGTTGAATCAGCAGCGATACAACAAAACTTTGTTCGGGCAGTGACGACGTTTGGCCCGTCATCTTGAATTTTGTGGGGTACTGGATTTTCCAGGCATAAACACCGTTCTCCAGCGTCCCTTTGCTGACGATGACGCCCGGAGAGGTCATAACGGACATGTTCATTTTCTTGTCTTTAACGGCCGTGAGGACATTGGACGTCGTCAACGCCGTGTAGTAACTGCGAAATCCTTCATCGGAAAAACGCGGAAGCAGGTTATTCATCTGCGTTCGGTAATTGACAAAGTCGAGCGTGAAGGCTTCTCGTATCACACGGTTACCAAAGTCGGTCACATCGGCATCGCTGTACGCTGCCTGGTCTGTTGGCGTAAGGGGAATTACGCGACCATCCTGTGTGGCGAAATACTTCACCGGTGGGTGCAAAACGGCGTAGATCAACACACCAATAATCAACAAACAGAGGGTGATGGTGGCGCTTTGCCACACGTTTGTGGTCAATGACTTGCGGGTAAAGCTAACATTCAATTGGTTGGCCTGATGCTGCGCGATGGCGGCGTCGTAGGGACCAGGTAACTCCGGGGCAGGAGTCACAGGTTGTTTTTTTTGCATGACGTTATCCACGGGCACTGGCCCCACCAGGTTATGCCCGGTGAGGCTGCAAGGAGGAACAGGTGACATCCGCTGATTTGGCGGAAGACGTATTAACGACTAAAGAGGTAATCCCCGCCGGTCGCGTTCGAGGGTTGCGATGGCGGTGACGAAGTAACAGGGACCTGTTGGTAAGAGGTTGGTGCGTAATTCTTTGGCGCATTGACTGAACGGGAAGATGTGCCAACCAGGCCACCGCTGCGAGAAGATAAATCCCCCCAGGGGTCAATTTGACTCGGAATATACTCTTGGATCTTGTCGTGCGCGGCGCGGCAAATCTTGTCTTTGATGCCGTTGAGAATACCGCTCAGGTCGGGAAAGGTTGGCACGGTGATCGCTGTACTGATATCGCCTAAACACTGTTGCAACCCACTGGACACCTGATTTTCGCGCTGAGACCAGGCTTCTGCTGCTTTGCGATCCCGTTCATAGCTGTTTTGAGCACCGATTTGAGCCGCTGAGGCTGCCCGACACGTCGCGGCATGCGTCGGCAACGTACTGGCCAGCAACGCGGCCAGTAAAATTGAGTGTAATTGCATAATAACTCCTTACACCCCAGGGCGGGGTGACTGCGGGGTAGGCCGGGAGGTGTTCTCCACAATATCGATGTCCCGGCGCTGCGGGGTTTGCGACGGTGGAATGTAGTCGTGCGTAAACCCAAGTTGTTTATGCAGGGCCGGGGGACACTTTGCCGGTTCAACCAACGGGGCGTAGAGGCGATCCTTTTCCCCTTTCAGCCGGAAAACGAAGGCATTATTGGCTCCCGACTCATGATTGACTGCATTACCGTAGCCAATCGCTGTTACACCTTCGGTAGTCACAGCATTGAGTGCCAGATAACGATGGCCCTTGTCATTGGTGCAGAGTTTGCCCAGCACCGGATGATATTCGTCCTGATATTGCACAACGCCCTGAACATACTCACCCAGGCCTTTAACCAGCAGTAGCTTGAGCTGATTTTCACTGTCCATAGCTTTCATCAATACCGTGCCGGCATCCTGGGTTTGTACCGGCAGGTTTGGTTGTGCCGGACGTGTTGCCGGGGCGGCAGTTCCTTCTCCGTTGGGTTTAAGCCACACCAGATCGTTGGTAGGTTCAGGGAGCGGTGGCAACGAGATACCGGCATCTTTGGCCAGTTGGATCACTTGTTGCTGCAACGCGGTAAAGTGGGTCATGTCGTAAGCAACCAATGTCGCCGGTGGCGTGGCCTGTTGTTCGTGACTGACCAGTAATTGTGGGTCGATAGCCGATTTAATCTCCCACTGGTTTCGATGGGTGGCGATTTCCTCCGTTTTCTCAGTACCGTCGGCATTAACAATGACCTTTCCCTTTTCATCCCGAATTTTAGCCATAACAGTTACTTCTTTATTGCCTAACCATCTCAGCGTAACAACGTCATCCTTCTTGAGACCACTGGCGGGTACGATTTGGGCCAGTTCTTTCCCCCAAATGTACCGCTCGCCCCCAGCCGTGCGTAAATGCACGTAGTAGCTGTTGTTCTCCGACTCGTCGAAGTTATAGCGAGCCTGACCGTGCCCCAGTAAGGTGCCGGTCAGTCCGGCTTCGCTCTCTTTGCGGCTGGCGTTACGGGGTTCATCGGTCGGCAATACCGTCGGTCTCAGTTCCGGCGGGAGACTGTTTTTTTCTGAGGGGGCAACAGAGGGTGATGTTGACTCTCGTTCTGGCACAATCGCCGCCGTCGGCGTTCCGACTGGCGTTGGGGTGTCTCCCGGTGCGGGTTCATTGCTCAATGCCTTGCGCGCTTCATCCAGCATTAACTGTTGTTGTGGGTTCTTCATTTTGACATCGAGGTTGTACTCGGCGATCAACGTCACAGCACGCTGTTTAAACTCATCGCTGCCGGTCAATTCAATACGTCCCCGATATTGCTCACGGGCAACCAGCAGGGCAGTCAAGGTCATGGCATCGTTTTGGCTCGCCGTGGCATTGGCCATCGTGAGTCGGTCACCGTGGTCAACAAAAGCCGGCTCACCGGAGAACAAATATTTTACAGAACGGCCATCTGCTGCAATTTCATGAGTGATCTGTTGCATTAATGCATCCAGATCAAGAGGGGTGACCTGGCGACTTTGTTTGCCGTCCGGCATTTCTATCCGTATACCGTCAACTTCGAGCTCAACATCGGAAGCCTGCGTTTCCGTTGGAGGCGTATTGGCGCTTTCGTTGATTGGGCCAGAAGCCGGCGTTGGTGCGAGGCGACTGGCAAACGAAACAGGTGCAGCTATGTCTTCGAGTTGCTCCGCTGCTGCGGTGAGCGATGTTATTTCTGTTGGTGCAATTTTTGCCTGTTTATCTACTGCTTTATTATCATCAGTTTCCTGCTCATCCTTCATGGAGGGTGAGACAGGTGCCGTAGGTGAATACTCCAGGACCTCCTGATCATTCAATTCTGCAATAATATGACTGTAGTCGGCATAGTCCTCCTGGACGGGCAGCGAAGGTTCAGCAGATGCTGCCACTGTGACAGTTGGCTCAGGATCGGATGACGCTGGCATCTTAGCGTCGTTGGTACTGATGTTCGGTTCGGTTGGTTCCGGTATGGACGGAGGTGGCATCTCGTCTACCGGTGCCTGTGCCGGTTCAGCGATAGGGGTATTTTCCACTGTGGGCTCCACTTGAGTGATATTCAGTGCGGCAAATGTGGGGGCCAGGTACTGGGTTAATGCCTCTAACCCTCGAGCCTGGTGAAAATCGTTAAAATCGGTGAGGCCTTGTTGCCGTTCTGACGGCGTAAACGTCGGCAGTATTACCGTGCCGCCCGTGGCGTCGGCGGCTTCTTCTGCTTTCTCTTTACCGGGGTTGCCCGGGCGTTTGGGTTTTGGCAGGTCGTCATCCCCCAAAAATAACTTAGGGCTGTCGGGATAGCGTTCATGCAGGGCTTTCGCCACTTTCACCAGATTGCCGGAGTCAACGGTCATGACGACGGGATGCTGAAGGGCCATTGCCCCACTGGATGCAGTCGCGTACCCCTCGGCAAAGACGATGGGACTGCCATTTTTCAATGAACCACCGACGACAAAAAAACTGCCCTCCTTTTGGCCACCTTTGCTGAGGCGTTTACTACCGTCGGGGGCGATGGTTTGCAGTGTACGGATATCCCCGGCCGCATTGCTGAGAGGAATGACCAGGTTTTCTCGTTCTGAGCGGAGACCTTTTGCGGCTTTGACCCCTTTTTTGTTCAGGTAAGCATGATTATGGCCAGCCTGATTGAGGGGGGGCGTAACGAGAGGCGGATGCCTGTGCGACCTGATTGTGTTCCTTTATCTTGCGTTGTTCACGCCGAAGTTGCTCCTGAGCGGCTATCGCCTTTTGGTGAGCAATAACAGTAGGATCTGGCCGGGCAGAGGCTGATGACCAAACGTTACGGTGATCTCCCGCGCGATGGTCGGTGAACCAGCCGTTGGCA
This sequence comes from Serratia quinivorans, assembly GCA_900457075.1. Taxonomy (NCBI): domain Bacteria; kingdom Pseudomonadati; phylum Pseudomonadota; class Gammaproteobacteria; order Enterobacterales; family Yersiniaceae; genus Serratia; species Serratia quinivorans. The sequence goes on along the minus strand of UGYN01000003.1, from coordinate 53,446 downwards.
AAGCCATCCTTATGGCCCACATAAACCCCTGACTGTTTCCCGGCTTTATCATCATCCATTGCGATACGGTGAGCTTTCCCATCCATTGTTGGAGGCCCGCTAAGTTTGCCCCCAAGGACGCGGATAAAGTCGCCAAATTCCTGTTGGGGATCGCCCTGTGCAGACATCACCAGGGCAGTGTCTGTCCGCCATCGCGACAACTTGCTGAGATCCGCCCCTGGTCTGGCGAACCACAGTTTTTTATCAGCATCGAACTCAAGGGCATTCTGACCATTTTCAAGTTTTCCAGCCTGGCGCTTGGCTTCTTTAAGTTGCTCAAACGGGATCACCAGGTAAGTCGGTTCAGTGACTTTCATTCCCCCTCCCAGCCCAGTTCATCGACATTACCCGAATAGATGCCAATCCAAATGCGAGTAGGGCGGTATATCAGGGATTGGAGTAAATAGCCGGCCAGAAATGGCGTGTCAGATTTTGCATATTGTTCTTTCATCACAGCTCCTATTCAAAAAATTTTCGATACCACCAAGGTCGCCCGGTAATGATGTTTCCCCGCATCCGGTGCAGCAGTCGTTGCAACAGCACTGTTAGCGTGTAACCGAAGATGGCCAGCACCTTGTAAAAAATCAGCAAGGCGATGCAAAACATGAGCATGGGCAGACTTGGCCAAATGACCCAGATAAGCAGCACCAGATAAACCAACACGGGAATACCCCAGAAGGTGGCGGGTCGCCCACTGTCGAGCCAGGGGGAATAGTCGTTATTCATCAATATCTCCGTTGTTTATCGGTGAACTCCCGCCAACCGATCACCCGTTCTGCGACACGGCTATCGATGCGGCCTTCTACAAACAGCGTCCAGGCTTGATCTGCGATCCGACTTTGTTTTTCCCGTAGCGTTGCGTTGATCATGTCGGGCCAGCGTGAGTAGTGTTCGAGTCCAAGCCGGTGGCGCCAGTCGTCATCAAACAGCACATATTCCCGGACAGCCTGGCGTTTGCCGTCGATCGTCGGCAACAGGTGTTGCACAACGACAAAGCGCATGGCGTCCAGAAGGTCGAAGGCGATTTGTTCACGTGAGTCGTTGGGTGCCATCAAGACACAGCGTGAAAAGGCATGCCCGGGTGAGAAGGCGTGAAGTGTACCTAACGTTAAGTGTCCGGACTGGGCGCAAGCGACTGCAGCCTGGAGCGTCTCAAGGTCACGGATTTCACCGATGCCGATAATATGGGGAGCCCGACGTAAAGCCAGGCGCAAACCGTGGGCAAAACTGGGTACATCACGTCCTATTTCAGACTGCTGCGGTCGCAGCAATAATCGAGGGCTATTTAACAAATACTCGACAGGATCCTCATAGGTCACCAGTTTGCCGTTAGGGTTTGTTTCACCGTAATGCTGGTATACGGAGGCCAGAAGCGTGGACTTTCCCGAACCCGTCGGGCCGCAGACCAACCCCATGCCATCCATCGGTAAAAAGCTGCGGAACAAATCCTCTTCTATCCCCATATCCTCAAGGATGGGGATGTTCGACGGAATGATACGCAGAGTCATGGCAATGGCGGTATTGAGTGCACCGATCGTCGCCTGGATGAAGTTGGTCCGAAATCTGACTCGCTCACCGCGTTCGAGTCCAAAACGGCCATTATTGTCGCCTTCTAACTGCAGGGGACGATCGGCACCTTGCCCCCCTTGAACGAGGGATTTGATATCCGGGGTATACACCTCATCAATCAGGCGAACCAAATTGGCATGCTCCAGAGGGAACTGACCGGCGACCACTTTACGGCCATGATGATCGACAACGATGGGACTGCCACTTTGCAGATGAATATCCGATACATTATGGCGGTAACAGTGAACGAAGAACTCTCGGAGTTTGTCAGCGGTAAGACCGCCCCTGAAATCAAAACTGTCTAAATCCGTCATGTCGACACTCCTTGCTGAGTGTGATGTTGATTACTGTTGGGTGTTTATCGCGGGTTTCCAGCGTTTTTTATCCAGTTCGAAGCCGGCACGTTGTTTCAGGTCACGGACTTTGTCGCCCAGCATCAGCTTGTCTTTCGAACCGGTGACAGACTGCAGTTGTTCGCTGACCACTGGAGGTGTGATCATGCCCTGTTGTACAAGGGTGGAATAACGCACCATGCCGGTGTAATCCCGGGTCAGCCGTCCAAAATTACTTTCCAGGGTTCGGTCGGCACTTTCTCGCCCTTCCTGCCATCCTTTCTCTATGGCTGCTCTCCAGACTTTTTCTTCGTCTCCATTTTTGGGGCGGATTTCCGTTGGAATGTCTGTGTTGATGCTCAGGCCAGCCAGCAAATATTGGCGCCAGGTCGGCGGGTTACTGACAAATCGCTCGGGAACGAGAATGTTGTAGACCTTGTTGGCTGTGCGGATCTGACTATCGGTAATGTGGGCCAGAGATTCAGATGCCACGATCACCGGCGGTAACCAACCTTGTCTGCTGATGAGGGGGGCGAACGTATATAGGCGATTAAGCGCATCGTTCTGACCATTCAGAGCCTGTTGAAGCTCCCAGGCGCGTTGAGCCTTTCCCCCACGAAAGCCCACGGTTTGGCCTGCATCATTTAGTAGCTGCCAGAGCGTGTCGTTAAGGCCATGTTTGTCTATGGTCTTGGGTGACAAATAGGCATCAATACTTGGTGGAGGGGATGATTCAGTTGTAGCCCCGATAGCCGGCACCGTGACCAGTGCCAGGCACAGGGCCAGGGCTTTTTGTGTCATGCCAGTTTTCCTTTTTTCAGGGGTAACATGAAATAGAGTCGTAGCTCTGTTGGCTGCTGATCCAACTGAGCTCGCCAATCGATCTGGGTGCGAACCAAACGCAGAACCTGTTCAAAGGTTGCGTCCTGTACATGGATTGTCAGGGGTAGGGGTAGGCGAACGCCCGTATAGGCAAAGGATAAACCGCGTTGATGCGCTAACTGACTGAGCAGTTCGATAGCGTCGCCGTCCCAATCCACTGAGATCCTCTGAGAGTTAGCGGTGATTCGTGGGATGAGCAACGATGAACGTGTCTGGTTAATGGCGTCAGCTTGGTTGAGTAGGGTCGTGGTGTTTTGTATGTCCTGTGCTGAGTTGATGATGTGGGCCTGGGGGGTAATCAGCGAATGGGTAGATATGTCACGCGAACATGCACTGAGCATTAGCACAGTGCATGCGACCATAAAGGTTTTCATTGATGAGTGTCCTACGGAAAGGTGGGGTAACGCGATTTATTGGTAACACTGACCGGTGTTTATGAGGTAATAAAAGGATTTCATGATGGGAGTATCTGAATAGAGGATGGATTAACTCATTGGGCAACAGAACGCGTCCACATGCTCGTCATCGACATATTTGGGAATTTGGAACCAGCGAAGCCCACTCAATACCCAACCTGTAGGGCATTGGGCTGTTTTGTATCCGGAGCCCATACTCCACGCATTGGGTGCTTCAACCCATTGACAGCGATTGTTGTCAATCTTACCGCCAGTAGGTGTCCAGACATTATTGACGCAAGACAACACCGCGCCAGCACCATCACGACTAATCAACCCGGCACCGCCGCACCAGGTACCTGCACTGTTGGCCTGGTCAAGCTGAAGCACTTCACCAGCAGAGAGGCGGCTATCTGACCTGACCGTCCCGCCTTTTAGTTGACCGCTGGTATAAATCCCTTTGCCGTTCACTGACTTAATCCAGTCGTTGTCATCCATATATAACCCACCGCCATGGTCTTCATTGAGCCAACCTTTGCCGTTTTTGGTGATGAGCCAGCCACTATTGCTGCGAATATCTCCCGCTGCGGCTATACCGCCACCTGCGGTTATCCCGTCGCGGGCGACCAGGTTTTGAGCATTGACATTCTGCTGATAATTACCTGTTTGTGCATTGATATTATTGCTGTTATTCAGGTCGTTGGTCCCCATATCGATCGCAGTATGCATCTTGTTGAGATCGGGACGACCGTTAACCTGGAAGCGATACAAGCGATCACTTTCCTCCGCCCCACCGGCCAATACATCAGACGTCAGATAGGCTGCCAAGTGACCACTCTGCCCACTGAGTCCCAGACTCGACAGGTTGACTTGCCAGCCACCGCCGGCACCGTTGGCAATATTGGCGGGATAGATATATCCCCCAAGGCCAGAGGTGTTCTGGGCGATATATCGCTGCCCCTTGAACGCAATGTCTTGACCACCTGCCGTCAAAACAAACGCGACCAATTTGTCGGTTTGCGCAGGATTGCGTGTCACCGCGAGGATATAGTTCTGAGTATTATTGTTGGTCAGGGAGAAACCTGTCGGCAGATACCCTTTATCACGCAGGATTTGTCCGGTTACCGTGACATTACCGCTGCCCTTAACCTGATTCAGTAGGGTGTCGTAGTTATCTTTGACGTATCGGCGTGCGCCCTGGCTCACGGTGCTCAGGTGTGTCGCTGTTATGACCCAGGTTTGTTCCTCCACATAGTTGGAATATCTTTCCAGTCCGATCGGCGCAGCGATCAATACGATCCCCAGCACTATGGCCATTGAGATCAACGATAGCCCCCTATTGATGCGAGGGCGGGTAACGTTATCAGTCATAAAACACCCAATATGGTTGAGTGAGGGAAACACCCGGCAAGTCCCGCCAATAAGGCGAATAACCAAGGAGCATAGGGCTGAGGGCTTTTATTTGTCAGAAGCGCCCCGGCGATAAACAGCAAGAATGCACATCCGCTCAGCAGGCTGGCCAATTGCCAGGGAAGCCAGGCACACAGCGCAGCAATCAAATGAACGTCGCCCATGCCAAATCCTTCATCACCCCGAAGGCGTTTGGCACCGTAGTGAAAGGCATACAAGAAGATGAACATGCTGCCACTGCCGATAAGCGCAGTTGTTATGGTGAGGCTGCTCTCAGGTAGAAATGTAAACAGCAGGCCCGTCAGCCAAAATCCATTGGTATACCGTAGTGGCAGCCAGTAGTTCCGCATGTCGAGTAACACCATTGGGATGCCCCATGCGAGTAATCCAATGATTTTGACGGCACCTAACCACGGGAAGCCAGCTAATGTTGTTGTTGCGATCAGGACAGTGCCGGTGCCGACGAAAGTTATCGTGACGCTACGTACCTGCAATTGAGTGAGTGGTGGCCCATGATGTTCGAGTAGAAATTGCTTGGCCTGATTAACGAGCGGTTGTGTGAGGATAACGAGAAAGACACTGGCGAAGCCGATCAGCAGAGTGATCTTCAAAAGGTACATGGCCATCAGGCCGCACCTCCCTTGAGCTTCATGTACATGGCATAGATCTTCCGGGCGTAAATCATGCGACGCGGACCATTGTTGTCAGCGAACCCGGCATTGTAGGAGCCGAGGCATTGCCAATTTACGCCGCATTGCTTTAGGTGTTTCGCCAGTATCCATGCTCCGATTTGTACATTGAGGCATGTATTGCTCAGCAGGTCTTGTTCACTCGTAATAAGCCCAAGAGCACGCAATTGTGGGATATGCCGGTCATTGATTTGCATCAGCCCGAAGTCTCGGCTGGTGACCCGTCCTTTTTTATCGCGATTATTGCCGATAGCACGTGGGTTAAGACTGCTTTCAACGGTGGCCATTGAACGCAGTAATAAGGGGTCGACTTTATAGCGGGCGCCCGCCTCGTTAAAACAGAACGCCTGTGCCGGCAGCGATAATAATAACGCACCGCCAAACACCAGGCAGGACAAGGCACGTTGAAAAGAAAACAACATAAGAATGCACTCCAGAAGGAGGCCGGCAACAGGACGTTACCGGCGAGATGGGCATCAGGTGTTGCTGGTAAAGGTAAGGGAGTTTTGACCAATAGAGCCTTTATCTGCAGTGCACTGCGCGCCAACGGCGCTCGCCGCGATTGCACCATTAGTGGACGTACCGTTAACCATTGTGGTCACAACACTCGGCGCCGTACTCAGCTTGGTCGCCAGGGTAATGCACGCTTCCTGTGGAACCGCCGCGTAGGTCAGTGAGAATGTGGATTTTTGCCCCCCTGCAGTGGCAACAGGTTGCACGGTGACCGCACCGCCCCACAGATTTTGTAATTTCGCAGACCCGGATGACTTTGTGCCTACTACTGTCATGTTGGCCGGTGCCCCACCAAACTGAATAAGTGCTCCCGTCATGGCATCAGCTGCAGCAAAGTTATAAGTACCAGAGGTTTTCAACATAGTACGAGCATTGGTCATAAGTTCTGCAGCATTGGCGTACTCCGTACTGGCATCATTACGGTTAAATAAACTGCCTCCCTGGGTAATGGCGAGAGCTAAGACCAAGAGGACAAGAACAAAAAAAATGGCCGCTTCAATCAGGGTTATAGCCCCACGGTTGATGGCCGAGCGAGGGGGTTGTGTCAGTTCCATTACTGTTTCCTTGAGTTTTCTAGAAGAGTGGGGGCTTAACGTGTGCCCACGAGGTCGTTGAGGTTTTGTGTGGCCAGGAGGATCAGGACCATGTAGCCAGCGTTGGTGCCTAATGCCATGTAAGAAAGCAAAGACGCCGTTCGCTTGATCCGGGCTACGGTTTGCACAAGCCAGGCCCGTGCAAAATTTTCAATAATCATTTCAGCGTTATCGCCATCGGTTAGCAGGACCAGTTTGTCGATAGCACGTGGGGAGGGAAATCCGTAGCCGGCATTGCGTAATGCCAGCCCCAGGTGGTCACCTTGCCTAACCTGACGCTGGGTTGCGGCCAATCGCTCATACAACCAGGGCGGCGCATAGCGACTCAACATCTCGATGGCGTCTTCCGTCTTCACCTGTGCACGCATCAACGCACTGAAATTCAGCAGGAAGCCCACGCCAAGCACGTCGCGATACACGCTCCAGGAGAGTAAGCGATCCAAAACGTGTTGCCGTGTTTTCCCAATCAGATTTGGCATTGACCAGATCACGAAGACAATCAGCAGAATCACCAGTGCACCGAGCAGAATGGCATGATTGACAAAGCATTCTGAGATAGCGCTGAGCCACCACAACGCCCCGGTCCAGCTATCTTGAGCAGATAATGATTCCAGACGAGGTAGAAAATAGACGGTGACCATCTTCATCATGGCGAAGGTTGTTGCCAGCAGCAGCGTCGGGTAAGCCAGTGTGGAAACCAGCGCTGATTTCATATCCGACATTCCCTGAACCACGGTGATCGCCCGATATAAGGCGGCAGCCAGGTTGCCGTCCTGCACACCGGAGCTGAGGATGGCGGCTTCCTGTCGGGGTATCCAGGGCGCCAACCCCTGATCGACCGACTTACCCTGACGCAGTGCACTGAGCATATCTTCCAGGCAATAGACCACCGGGGGGCGTTTTTCCCCATAACTTCCTATCATTGCCTGGAGGGCTTTTTCTACTTTGAGGTTGTTGTCGAGCAGGAAAGCCAAATCCTCGTAAAGGGTCAGTCGGTCGGCGGTGGAGAAAGTTTTTTGAGCCAGCCAACGGCCTAACCCTTCATTCATTTTTTCCGATGACGGCACTTTGCCCCGCAACGCCGTCAGACGTTCGCGCAAGCGAGAAATCATAATGTGACCTCCGGGGGGAGCAAGGTCAGACTGTCCTCATCAAGCGGGCTGATGTAATCCGCATCAATCGGGTCGACAAGTCCTTCGTTGAGGTAACGAAGCAGGTGTTGACCGCGAGTTATGCCGCCCAACTCGTTTACCCAATAGCTGCGTGCGGCCAGCTTGCCCTCATGGCGAAAGAGTTCCATAAACCGGGCATCAGGGCGAATAACTTCGGCAATAACACGCCGACCGGTAACGCCCTTGTAACAGTGCTCACATCCCTCCGGATGGCGAAAGGCCAGTTTCACCACCTCGCAAAATCGCTCAAGTAGCTCTTTCTTCTCTTCTTCCAGCCTGTCACAGACCTCACTCCAGCTTTTTTTGCAGTGTGGGCACAGCAGTTGCACCAGGCGCTGGGCGATTAATCCGATCATGACTTGCGGGTCAGCAACCTGCCCCATTGGGATACCCAATGTGTCGGTCAGGCGGTCAAGAATGCCGACAGCGTCATTCGCATGCAGCGTGGTTTCCACCAGGTGGCCGGACTTGGCCGCCGTCAGTGCAGATTTAACCGAGTTGGCATCACGAATTTCGCCGACGACCATGGCATCAGGATCCAAGCGTAACGCGGCAGAAATAGACCTAACCCAGGCACGACTAACGGCATCCGGATCGTTTTTATCTGCAATGATGGGCGTCTGAACTGCCCCCAGAATCAACCCTTCTGGCGGATCTTCCAGCGTCATCAAGCGTTTGCGGTGGCCGGTAAAAGACAGGTACATCTCGCTGAATGTACGCAGGGACGTACTTTTCCCTGAACCGGTCGGGCCTGACAGGATAATCACGCCTTCGGGGCGTGCCAGCATGCGGCGAATGAGTGTTTGTTGTTCCGGTAAAAAACCCAATTCGTCCAGTGTGGGAGGGGCTTTGCCTTCATCAGGTAAAATGCGCATTACGACATACAAACCAAACTCTGCCGGCGTATGCGCATAGCGGGCGCCGAAGAGATGAAGCCCCTGCAGAAACTCTTTACGTACCCGCCCATCCTGAGCGCGATTGGGGTTAAAACTCTTTTCGGCCACGTCACACATAGACATCACGATGGTTGATGCTAGCGTTACCCCTTCTGCATGATCCAATTGGGTTACCGTTTCGAGATCACCGTGCACACGAAATTGCACCACTGTCACATTATTCATCCCGATCAGCAGATGAATATCACTGGCGCCTTTTTTCTTGGCTTCCCGAAAAAAACCAATGATCTTCGCCTGTTGCGCGGAATAATCGTTAGCCTCGGGGTTGTCTGTTACCTGGCTTTGCTGCAATTCTCTTAATTTATCGAGCTGTACGCGCTCGATGTGCAGCCTGGGGTGTTTCTTGTGCGCGTTGGCAATTTCAGACTGAACGGCCAAGTGACCGATGTGAGCATCAGAGATGTACAGGGTGGGGGCATCAGACTTTGTCAGGTCCAAATAGAGGTATGTTGAACCGCGTTTTTCGAACATGTTCGTTACCCCGCAAAGGAAAGTGACACCATTGTTTGGTTTTTCCCGGTGACGACCACTTCATTGAGGTTGATACGTTTAACAACGTATTCCGTACCTGGAATGCGGTTTCCTGTTTGCACAGTGACCTGGTTGCCATTACTGAGGGCTAACACAGCGGTAAAGCCCTTACCGGTACCGGTGATCTCAACGATTTGTGGCGGGGTGGCATCTTGAGTTGCACCCTTGACTTCATTCTTGTTGTCCTGAGAGGGGGGAGCCGGATTGAAAGGCTGATCCAGTCCTCGGTCATAACCGTTTTTTTGCAGCTCATTCAAAGCTTTGGCCCTAGCAAGCTGAGCCTCATACAGCACCGTCTCAGCCTGTATGGCTTCCAGTTGCCCCAGATTTAATGCCCGTCCAGCCTCGGTGCGGGTAAAAGTGGTTGGCAGGGGAATATCTGCTGATGTTGGCGGCTTCACCGACTGTTCAGCCGACGGTGTAGCAAGTGGGGCCGCCGGTATGTCAGCGACAGGCGCGGCGAATGCACCGGGTGCGGTCAACACCAGGCACAATGCCCAGGGTGTTACCCAGGATTTAACGGTTGGCATACAGAAGTCCCTCAATGGTGTATTCCAGGCGATTGTTCTTGAGCGTCGTCGTGATACTGGACGCCCTTATTCCACGGCTATTGAAGCGCGTAGGGGCAAACAACCGATCAGGCGGTATGTCGGTAATGAACGTAAAGCTATAGGTACGCCAGGGCAGGTTTTGTATGTCGCCCTGTGTTAACTGGGTGGCAGCATCTGTTTCACTGAGGCGCAGACGGGCATTGATGCGCTGGGCATAGCTGGTCAGATGTTGAATCTGTTGGTTGCCCGGGAGTAAAAGTTCAGGGGTTTCCGGCAGTGATAGCGGAACGGTTAAGGCAAAGGACGCATCATCAGCGCTGCCGGGAATGTTAAACACCGGTTCAATGTCTGAGCCGTAGAGAACCGGCAGCCGCAAGGCAAAGTCACCCACGGTTCCCCCATTCGGCAAGGTATAATGCAGTATGATCTTGCCGTGTGCATCGCATGTGGCCGTGTTGAACACCCATCCCGCAATGGAAATCTGCGCGTCTTTCCACACGCTACTGCAGGCACTGAGCATCGAGGGGAATTTCGGTTGCATTGCCCAGGGTTTCAGGTTGTCGGCCGGAGCCTGTTGCTCCAATTGTTGCCTGGCCATCAATGCGGCCTGAGCGGCGGCAATGCGCGCATCTTCCAGATGTGTTTGCCACGCCGTATAACCGGCATATCCCGTACCCAAGGCCACCACTGCAATGCCCCATAACCACAGTAACTGAGGGTTATGCGTTTTGCTCAGGCGGGCGCGTCGTAAACCGATTTTGTTGTCGATCAGTGCTGAGAGCGCCTTATCTTCGGTTTCCTTATCCGGGAAAAAACCGCTTGGGGCGTACACCGTCCAACCTGCTGTTGGTGCCGAGGTTATCTGTAGAAAATTTGAAACTGCGGTTCGTATGGCTGCATCGTCGCCTACGATGTCGCCGAACGGGGAGAGCATGCCGTCGCTGATAGCGACAAACCAATATTGGCCATCAGCGAGGGGGAAAACACCGTAACAGGCTTCTGGTAGCACCGGCATAACAGCTAACGCCATCGATGCCAACGAATGTTGCCCCCTTGTCCGGGGGGATTTATCAGAGATAGTGACAGTGCCCAGTAACGTGCCTTGGGCTTGTCCGTCGCCGATAGACAACGCCGCCCAGTGACTGGCATTTGCCTCTTTAGCGCGCATTCGCATGCTACGGCGCCCACGTAACGGAAGATATTGCCAGTGCAATCCTGCCACAAGCCAAACCTTCCCATTCTGCAACGTGTATGTCGTCTGTTGTTTCATGACTTATCCCAAGATGACAGGTGTGATAAGAATGACAAGCATGGTTTTGTTGTTCTCACCGTTGGCTCCACCGCCAAGCCCGAAGAAGCGGAAACTCCCAACTCCCTGACGGTTAACGGTGTTATTGAGAGACTGATAGCCACTCAGCACCAGCGTTTGTCCGGACTGCATGATCACGCGTTGGGTAAACGTCTTGAGGCGAGTTTTCATCAGTTCGACAGACGTTTTTTCGCTGGTAAACGTGCGCATTGTCGGGTCGTCGGACATATTGATCGCGAACTGCAGCTGCATTTTTGGCGACTTGGGCATCAGGAATGGCAATACCGTCATATTGAAGCCGGTAGTGATCGTCGATTTGGTGATACTGCTCGATGAGCCGACGTTGGCCGTGTTTTCGGTGGTGACGTTGGAGGCATAGTCCTGTTGCAGAGCAACCTGGATCGGCACTGCAGACAGGTTAGTGGTCATGCTCGATGCTTCGGTCATCACGCTAACATTCGCTTGCTCGGACAAGGCTTTGATAAAGGCCTTTGTGCCGGCACCTTTGCCATCAAGGATAGAAACCCCCCCGTTCAGGGCATCGGAAGCAGCACCACTGAATGCATTGGTCAATGACAATCCGATGCTGCCGCTGTTGAATACGGCGTTCCAATCAATGCCGTACTGATCCTGAGTGCGTTTTTCCACGCTGTAGACCTGTACGTTGAGCACCACTTGTCGATTGAGCTCATTGTTGCGGTCATCCAGATAACGACCGATCTGTTCAAGTACACGCGGCGTATCGGTGACAGTTAGCACACCGGCGGACAGATTCATGCGGCCGGTACCCGGCGTCAGCATCGACTTGATGGTATTGGTGACGTCCTCATAAAGGCTGGACTTGATTTCCATCTCGGTCGCCTGGGAGGTATTTGAGTCTCCACTGAGTCCACCGCCGCTGCTGTCGCCCGTAGCGCCCATTGACGAGGTGGTACCGCTCACTGTCTTGGAGCCAAAGCTCGCTTTACTGTCCATAAACATGACCGGGAAGGTGCGGGTGTCGAGGTAGAAAATAGCGATCCGCCCTTGTTCATATCGCCATGATAATCCCAGTCGCGTCGTGACATTGTCGAGTAGACCGCCCAACTCTCCTTGCCAGAAGAGCCCTCTGAGAGCAGAACCGCCGACCACTGTTTGCGCGGTGCGGGCAGGCGTTCCACCTAACGCTGCCAGAGCCACCATTCCATTAGGATCTGGCGCGGGAATAGGACCACTGAGTTGTTCAGTCTTCCCCCCCCCTGCTGGTGCGAGCATGGCTTGTGCATCAGGTGTGACGACGACAGGCAGTCGGCAGCGTTTACTGATGAAGGCGCTGACTTCTGCCAACGTAATGCTACCAGGGCGGTTGATGGCTACAGCGCAGGGCGGGAGTAAGCTATTACTTCCGGCCTGGGCATTTAATGGATAGGGGTTGATCCATTGTGATGTCAGATCACGAACGACAGCGCCATTTTTTATCGCATGCAGGTGTTTATCGGCTTGTTTTTCATTCTGTGAGACGGTGTTGTCGATTTTGTCTATACGTTCAAGTGGCGCACAGCCGGAAAGCAGCAAACACAATGTCGCCGCCAACCCGGTTAAGGGGAGGTGTTTTTTCATTTTTAACCTTTGGGGAGAGGGATTAGTTGAGGTACACCAGGCTGCCGTCAGTAATGCTATCCGGCACAATTACCTGCATGTCATTGCCAAAGCTGTCCAACAGGCGTCTCGCAACAACTTTTCCAACTAAGGCTGAGTGCCTGCTCTGTGCTAACAGTGCAGACATCAGTCCTGGTTGGTCAGGTTGGTAGACATAGACACGGTCAGCCTGCAGTACATTGTGTAACGCAGGAAGGGATGACCAGCCGAAGGCGCTGTCCGGGATTACACCGTCTTTTTGCGAAGGATTGTTATAGCGCCAGTCATTGATATCATTGATATAACGGACGGTTTGAATCGCGCGCTGGCTCAGCGAGCTATCCTGCAGCTGTGTACCCGTTTGGTCATGGGGTGATATGTTTGACCAGACGAGGAAACCTATAAACACCGATAACAGCCAATAGACCATCAGTGGATCTCCTTATCGTCCACCGATATGACGCATTGTTCGTTACGCACACCTGCATACAGTGGCACTTTTGCCGTACCGTATAGCGTGAACAACCCGTTCAGCGCATCTCTGAAACTGCCCTCAAACTGCAACGGAGCATCGATACGATAGTTGGCTTGTGTCAGCCACGCCACAGTCCAATTAGCGCCCCCCGGAGTAGAGCACGTTTCACTTGCCGCCCAATTAAACAGGGTGTCTTTCAGCGTGCTACCGGCTTCTATCCGCCAGACCTTTGGCTTAATAACTGTTTTAGGCAAGGTCACAAATGCAGTGGTTTTAACCGCTGCAGCAGGACGTGGCACCGGTAGTTTTCCACCGAATGGATTGCGCCCAGAAGCAACCGCACCTTGTTTACTGGTGCTCGTTGGGGCTGTAGGCGTAGGTACTGACGTTTTGATTTGTGGTGGTGTGACTGCCGTTCCCGGTGTAAACGCGGCCGATTTGGACGCAACGGAAACGCGCTGAGCTTGCCAATCGAGCAACGCCACCTTGCTCTGTCGCTGCAAGACGTCGTCCAAAACATATGGCCATTGATCATTACCTGCCCACTGCAGTGTTTCCCGAGTATCCGGCTTAAATTCTTGCGAGAAAGCAATTTGCCACCCTGCCGGCACTATCTGGCGCAAAGCCTGACGAAGTGTCTGGGATTTACCTGCACCCGCCAGCGCAGGCGTCCCAACACGTTCCCCGAGATAACGAATAGCATGCAATGTGGGAACAGACCGACCCGCCAGTGCAGGTGTCTCAGTTGCATTTCTTGCCGGCAGGACTTTTGATGAGGCAGGTAAAGGTAATGGCGTGACCGGTGAGAGATGTACACGACTGGCTTTAGCGAGTTCTGCCTGTGCCTGTTGGATAAGGGGTAGCTGTTCCTGGATCAGCGTAGTGACAAACTGCTGTGCCGGTACTGTCGGCGGTGTGTGGGTATTAAGGGCACACCCAGTCAACACCACCGGAGCGAGAGCGACGGGGAGGAATGATTTCATAGGCGGTTTTTCCTCGTGCCGGGGCGTCGACCACGCTTTGGTTCATTGGCACGATCAAGAACTCGCTGTGCCAGGGCGTTATTATCCAGCGTTGAGGTCAGGTCCAAAATGGCCTCAAGCACATCACGACAGGCTACTGGACGACTGAGGATCCCTGTCAAATTTACCGCTTGCTCATTAAGCATCTGATTATGTTTGGCATTCAATGAGTAGTTTTTCCGTTGTGTCATAAATATCACCTCGGTTACGTAGAGACGTAAGCACGTAATCAATAAAAAAGACCGCCCGGGGTACCGGGCAGCCAAGGGGGTGTTAATTAGGGATGTCTTTGCTGTTGGCGTGACGTTTGGCGCAGTGAGCGGCAACGGTTCAGCAGGGATAAATATTGAGGGAGGAAATTTTCACCGCTGTCAATTTCAGCTCGGCAAGTGCTCCGGGCATCGTCTTCAAGGGCGAATGCTTGCAAGACAAAATCTTCGGGTTGCCAGTCAACGGCAATGGTTTTACTCAGGGCTTGCTTCGACATCTATCCTCCGGTTGTACAGAGAAATGCTGAAATCAAATAAAGCGGGGATAGCGGTTAGCGTAGTGCTTCTATGAAGGCAAAGAATAGGGCGCTGCGGGTGTCGCCATCATTTGTATCAACCAACGCCTGTATTTGTTGGCGCTGTTGCTGATTAAGAGGTGTTGCCCCTTTATCCCAGCGTCGTTTGCCGGGGTTCTTACGGGAAAAGGCTTGTACGCAAACAGGTAACTGCATTACGTCATCCACAACAGCATCTCGAATCGGGGTGATTTCACCGGCAAAACGTACTAGGTGACTTATCCCAGGGCAGAGTTCGATTTTTGATGAATGGTGGATTTCGGTATCAAAGAAGATGAAGAGGTACTTGTGTAAATGCTTTTTTATACGATCTTAAATGCTGTAAATGATGCCAATGGCAGATCTAAAATCCCGCCAAACCCAACTTTTCGGATCAATGATCTGCAAAAAATCCTTTTTACAGATCATTAGATCGACATAAGCAGCAAAACAGAATAATTAACTATATTAATCAATTGTCTGTTTGCTTATTTATTGAACGATTTGGCGCGATATTTCGGTTTTTTGGCAGTTATTTAAGTGGATTCTTATTGAATTTGATTTTTTTTTGTTCTTTATCGATTTGGTAATTGTTCACATTATCAATGTACAAGGTTGGAAGTCTTCATGATGTTGAGGGCTAAGATGGAATTCAATCATCAGAAATTAAGGTGACATAGAATATTTTATTATTAATCAGTATCATATATTAAAAAATATAAGATTCACTTTGGGCCGAAACTAGTGGTTTTGGATGTTATTAACGGAATTATTGAGTAACATTATACGTTTAGTGATGATACACAGACTGATAGGCGTTTATGGCAACGTTGTTTATTGATTTACTTATCAAACCGCGTAAAAGATTCAGAATCAAAACAACCACTCAGGATGCTTTGACACAGCAATTAGTGCTGTATGTACAGCATCACTACATTCGTCGGTCTGGTTGGAGCCTTTATAAGTACGGGCGTAGTTGGGGAAATTTATGTCATGTTGTTCCGGAACCATTTATCGCTTGGCTTGCGACATGCAAAGAAAATCCTCAAGCAATTGAGATAGTTAATAGTTGTAAGGTACATCTTCGTTCTGAGGGCGAAGGAACCGTTGCCCCTTCTATCGCTGTGTACATCCCCCTAAGCTGGTTATGCATCACTATCCCACCAATGATTGAGAGACTGCGTGAGCACTGGCAAACCCAGATTAGCACTGTTCTATCTGAACATATTCCTGCCACTGTTCCAGAGCTTATACCATCTAATTATTATCTGTTGTGTGAAGGCAGAGCAGTTCCTAATGTATGGCAACGTCATTTTGAGTTATGCATGCGGAATAGCATGCCGTTTATCGTCCTGTGGCACTTTCCTCCTAAGCAAGCCCGTTTTGTCAGTCGATATGACATACTGTTTTCTTGGGAGCCCTTGGTAAAAAATTATATACATGTCTTTGGTAATCCAGCATACCCAGATATGGCAAAGATAATAACCAAGAGAATTACTCATTTATTGAAGGAAAGGCGCCAGCAGGATGGGTTCAAACGCGTCACATTGCAAAACGTGCTGGGTGAAGGACAAATCAACATCCTTAAACTCAGTTTTGAAGCTGCGGAACAGTTGACGTTAGATTTGGTCAGGGTGGTTCATCAATTGATTGAAGAAATAGAGCTAAAGCTTCAGAAGAAATCACTTAGAACTCCATGAATTATGCGCTCAGATGCTTTTATTTGTATTAAAAATACTCAGAACGATGGGTTGACATTTTATTTGTAATTATCTGAAATTTCTTTTTTTTCAGTCAGTTATGATATCCGTGTGAAAAAGATCCTTCTCTTGGCTGTTAAGTGGCTGATTTTGTAGTAATCTCAACAATATTGTCGCACTGATCGTAGTGAGATCGTTTTTTGAAATGGGGGGATGAGATGTCCCAAGCCATCATAACTAACATCGACAATTCTTTTGCTACAGGTAAACGTAGATATCGCAAAGGAACCCCGCTCAGTGGGGCAGAGAAGCAGCGCGTTTCGATAGCACGTAAGAAGATGACGCATAAGGAAATTAAAATTTTTGTGCGCAATTCTTTGAAAGAAGGCTTGGTGGGATTGTGCAATGAAGATGGCTTAACACAAGCTGAGCTAATTGAAAGATTAATTGAGTGTGAAATAGAGCGCAGAGCCAAAAGGTAACGGGGTTACTTTCTTGAGTCTTTAGCTTGTGGATGCTAGATTACCGACTGTTTAAGTATGATTTATGTGGTTAGTCACACCCGTAAAGTGGCTAGGGCAGCACTGTTGAGAGTTTTCACCAGTTCTGAAAAGCAAAAACCCCGATAATCTTCTCATTTCTTGGCGGAGACGAAAGATTAACGGGGCTCACTAAAAACTGCATAGAAGCGTTGCTCTATGCAGGGAGTATAGAATTGTGCCAAAAAAAATTCAACTCCTTCTGTGCAACATAAGCACAGGGTGCTTTGACTAGCGCCAATTTAATCGCTGTTGAAAGCTCAACACTCATTAAACCACGCCAAACACGTCGCGGAGAGGCTAACGCTCTTCGCAAAGGATTGGCGAAGGTTCACCGTCGTTATCAACCGGGTTTAAGCTGTGCTGTTCCTCGAGGAATGGCATCGAAGGTTGTCGCACGCGTCAGCCGCCATAACTGGCACCGCAACACTGATTTGGTCGAGTTGCGTCGTAGCGGCTATGTTCCCTATACCAAACGCAATGATCGCCATTACGTACCGAAACCGATGCGCGTACACGCTCGCTCTGAAGCCTGTGAAGCTTTAACCGCGTTAAGCCAGGTTATGGCGGCTAATTGCGACTATAACCCGGACAGTGACTACCCATTCGAGATCATGGCGCCAATGGAGAAGCTCGCCCACTATATGGGCGTGTTGCATGTGTACAATAATGGACGAAAAGCTTACGACGTCGCGCTCAACGCGTTGTCGGTCATGGAGCAGCTGCAGTATGCCATTGTGATGCATGATAAAGACACCGATTCTGGACAGAACAAACCACTACGCATCTGGCTCAGCGAAAAATTCTTCACGTCGCGCGGGATAGCCGTCGACGAAATTCGCCAGTGGCTCGGTCAGTTCCGCACCTGGGCCATCAAAAATGGCCTGACAGAAACGCTGCGTACCAAATACGAACGACACCTCCTACGCATTGAGCACATCGGTATTGACCTCAAAAACAGGCATTCGCTGCGCAACCGGCTAAAACAAATCAAGCGGTGGGTTGTCAGTCCGGATCTTGCACGCGAAAAAGAACGTGCCGTTGGCCAACTGGAAGACGCACTGGATACTATCGAGAACTCTGAGCGTCTTGATGCTGTCCTGGATGGCTTGCAGGGGCGGATCAACGCCTCCGCGAAGGGAAAGAGAAAAGCCAATCCGTTCTATCAGGCATTTGTCAGCTGGTCCGGTAAAGCGATGCCGCACCAGGTTGTGCAACTGGAAGCGGCGCTGAAAAAAGACCAACCAGGTTTACTGCCGCGAGATCCGGAAAGTTACTACCGGCAGTTGCTTGAGCGAGCCGGACAGCTCTGATCCATCCCTAAACTTCCCCCACAATACCGTGTCTTGTCAGACGCGGGGTTTCTGCTGACTGGCGTTCTGAAATACTCTTCTTTTCGCCGCAACTACCGCTGCCGGCGACCAATAAAATTCACGACGTCCTACACAGTGGCCACATTTTAACCGGTTATGCATTCCGAAGAGCATTAGTTTCGAAATGACATAAAGTAGTTTCGAAGGGCAGAGTTAATTTCGAAGAGTAACCCATTGATATCGTTAATTCCGAACGTTAATCCATTACAAAATAAGCCTTTTAAAAAAGGGGATGTCATCGCGCCATAGCGCTCGATAGCACCTCCCTCGCTTTGCTCGGGCAAATACAGTGATTACAGGGAGATCGAGGAACTAGCAGAACTTAAGCATAACGGCCGCCGGCTACGCCGACAAAGCACCTCCTGGCTTTGGCAGGCATAGTCGCTTCCGCATTACCAAAATTCAGCAAAGAATGCGCATCATCAGCATCGGCAATCAATCAGAAACCTCAGACACTAACTCACCACCGCAAAGCCGCCCCGCCCGGGCCAAAGGCCCGGAACAGAGTGGCTTTATGATGGATGCTGTAACTAAAAACGGAGTTGCTGCCGGAATATTGCGATTAGTCCAGTTGTACACGCTCGTAAGCGGCCCTAAAGGCCCGCTAACGCGGAGCTACGCCCCGGCAGCGGCTACGCCTTGCCGTGACCACTCCGACCGCGCAAAAAAAAGTCCTGATTCGCTGTTGCTGGGTTTGGCTTTACAGGGCGAGGAGGTGGATAGGGGAAACCTATCAGAGCTGGGCGGCTGCGCCGCGCTACCGGCGACCCTTACCAGCTGATGTACTCTTGTAGACCAGCTGTCGCCTGCATGCGCTAACGCGCATCAAGAAACCGGTTCTTAGTTGACAGTCCGCCTGTCGTGATAAACCCCAAGAAGAACCTATGCCAGGCGAAATCATATCCTTTTGCAGAAATTTTCCAGCTGCCGGCGTCGTGACGCAAAGCTGAGCGGGAGATCAGACAAAAGGAACTATTCAATGAAAATGAAAAAACAAAGCGGTGGGACACACTATTAAACTGGCTGGATAACCTCGCCAAGTTGTGGCGGATTGGGAAATGGTTGTATGACATGTGGCAGCAATTGCCGTGACAGAATGAGCGGGGCGGGAAAATTAAGCGAAGTAACAAACGAACGTCCTGCTCGTCTGGATTAGGTATATGTTCAGTCTATCTTGCTATCTGGCCCAGACTGAGGGAATGCCGGAGTATTCTGGATACTCTTCATAAATCGAATGCTGTAACATCAGCAACCGTTCAGCAAGTCGTTTGGGATTAGTCATATGCCGCCACTCACCCCAAATACTCTTTCTAGCGCCATCAGGTAAGTTCAGCGTAATCGCCACACCTTTGAATGAGAACTTAGCACCATTAGTAAATGGTCCCAATTCTGTTACTACCAGCTGATTTATTGAGGTTTCAGACAATCTCATGTTATGCACCTTAGATAATGGAAATGGAGTCAGTATTATACTGGTTTTGTATAATAATTTCCGATATCCACACTGACCCCAAATATGATTTACGTCACTATCAACCCGAAACCGGCGTTGCCGGGCTATCGGCGCCATTCACACACCATGCGGTTGGCGCCTTCATGCCGCGTAGCGGCATCAATCTAACGGCCATTTCGGCGTAGAACTCCTTTTATCACTTTTGTCCTGTATCACCACTGGTATATACTCACAGTATTCAAATGAGGAGATACCCTATGAAACATAGAGTCAGCGTGACCGTGGACAAAGAGCATTACCAGGCATTACACGCTGCAGGCATTAACATTTCCGGGCTGGTTAATGACGCTATCGGGCGGGAGGCCCGCCGCATACAGGCCGAGCACTGGAAATCGGAGAACCGGGAAGGAATGGAAGAAGTAGCAAATTTCATTGCACAACACGGCTCATTTGCCGACGAAAATCGGAGCTGGTGACATGCAGTTCACGGTCTATGAATACAAACGCGAGAGCCATTACAGGCTGTTTGTAGATGTGCAGAGCGACATTATCGAAACCCCCGGACGACGCATGGTGATCCCGCTGCTGGAATCCCGGTATTTCTCGCAGAGGGTCAACCGCCAACTGTTCCCGGTGGTCTGTGTCAGCGGAAAAGACTACCGGGTTATGACGACAGAACTATCCGGCGTGTCAGCCAGTGTCACCGGCGAGGCGCAAGCAGATGTCAGCGCTGATGCGGAAGCCATCAAAAACGCCCTGAACCTAATGTTCTGGGGGATCTGATAACATCTGTAGTGATTGATGGACGCCCCTCCCTAACGTAGCTGCTGCCATACCTTTATGCTCTCTCCCGGTCGCGAATATAACCACCGTCGATCCCCACCACAAGCGGAAGCCCGGATACCGGAATAACGCCAAACAGCGTCCGGTACTGTATTTTCTGTTTGCCTTTGATTCTGCGTGCAGCAAGGCAGTGAGGGTACCGGATATGGTGTTGAGTATATTCGTCTGCCTGTAGCTGGACCACCGACTGCTGGACCGTATTCAGCAACAGCTTAGATTCTGATACCGATAATCCGATGTTGTTCCGGGCCTCCCCTGATTTTTGGAGTGTCATCAGTTCCTCCGTTCGACTGGAGCCTGATTCATCGGTTATGACTATCTGATTCGATGACTGCCCCAGGATTTTTCATGCTCTCCTTCATCATCGTTATCAAGGCGAATCGCTGCAAATTTCTGAACGTTCGCTGCTGTTTATGGTGAGTTAGTTTCGGCCAGACTGAATTTAAAGTGTGACAGAATCTCTCATGAAACCGGTATGAAATGAATTAATGCTAAACTTTGCTCTGTACTTTGCATGGTCAGAGAACGGAGAAAATAATAATGAATGTAGCCAAAACGACCGCCACCGGGTTGCCTGCACCGACACAGACCTTGTACTTAAGTGGTCGCAGTTCAGAGGAAAAACGCCGGGAGATCCTCAACTATTTCCAGCAGACCTGGGAGTTGTATGAGCGTCTGTTCGACTGTTTGGGCGATGAGCGCGCCTATTTCAACAAGGCCATTTCACTGCGCCACCCTCTGATTTTCTACTTCGGTCATACTGCCACTTTTTATATCAATAAACTGATGGCTGCGGGCCTGATTAAGCAGCGTGTCGATGATGAAATTGAAGCTATGCTGGCTATCGGCGTGGATGAAATGAGTTGGGACGATCTTGATAATAGCCACTATAGCTGGCCGAGCGTGGCGCAGCTGCGCGATTATCGCGGCAAAGTTCGCTCTGTAATAACTCAATTTATCAAAGAGATGTCAATTGAATTGCCTCTGGACTGGGAAAGCCCGGCCTGGGTGATTTTGATGGGTATTGAGCACGAACGCATTCACCTCGAAACCTCCAGCGTATTGATCCGCCAGTTACCGATTGAGTGGGTAAAACCCCAGCCGCACTGGCCTGCCTGTACGCAATTGCGAACCGATCGCAGCGCCGTCCCGGCGAACGCCCTGGTTTCGCAAAAAGGGGGTGAGGTAAGCCTGGGCAAAACGGATGATACTTACGGCTGGGATAACGAATATGGTTCGTTTAAGACCGAGGTAAAACCGTTTAAAGCCAGCAAAATGCTGGTCAGTAATGCTGAATTCTTTGAGTTTATTCAGGCCAGTGGTTATCAAAATAACGCCTGGTGGGATGAGGAAGGGCAAGGCTGTCGCGACTTCGCACAGGCTGTTTGCCCGACATTCTGGGTGGGCGATCTCGCCGCGCCCGAATCCTTAAAGCTGCGCCTGATGGCGGAAGAGATCCCCATGCCGTGGGACTGGCCAGCCGAGGTGAATCAGCTGGAAGCCGCTGCGTTCTGTCGCTGGAAAGCGGATGAAACCGGGAAGTATATTCAGCTGCCGACCGAGGCAGAATGGTATATTTTACGCGATCAGGTGGCGGGTGACCAGCCAGACTGGCAGCAGGCTCCGGGCAATATTAATCTGGCGTGGTGGGCCTCTTCCTGCCCGGTAGACCTGTTCCCGCAAGGGGATTTTTACGATGTGGTCGGCAATGTTTGGCAGTGGACTACTACGCCAATCGGCGGTTTCTCGGGTTTCCGCGTCCATCCGCTGTATGACGACTTTTCTACCCCGACCTTTGATGGCAAGCATTCAATCATCAAGGGCGGCAGCTGGATTTCTACCGGCAACGAAGCCTTGCGCTCCTCGCGCTACGCCTTCCGCCGGCATTTCTTCCAACACGCGGGCTTCCGCTACGTGGTGTCTACTCATCAGGAAAAACAGATTGTGAATCCGTACGAAACTGACACCCTGGTGTCGCAATACCTTGATTTCCAATACGGTAAGTCCTACTTCGGCGTAGATAACTATGCCTGTGTACTGGTCGCGATTGCTGAAAAATTCTGTGAAAAACGCCAGCGCGCGTTGGATATCGGCTGCGCTACCGGTCGCGCCAGCTTTGAGCTAGCTCGCTCGTTTGAGCAGGTCACGGGCTTGGACTATTCGGCGCGTTTCATTGACGTGGCGCTGTCGCTGGCTGCCGGGGAAGAGCTGCGCTATTTGATTAAGGAAGAGGGTGAGCTGATGGAGTACTGCCACGTCCGCTTATCAGATGTCGGGCTGAGTGCCGAACTGGCCGCCAAAGTGCGCTTCTCGCAGGGCGATGCCTGTAACCTTAAGTTACAGAGAGAGCCTTATGATCTGGTGCTGGCGTCTAATTTGATTGACCGTCTGCGTGAGCCAAAGCGCTTCTTGCATGACGTTGTCACCATGATTTGTCCCGGCGGTATCCTGATGATCTCTTCGCCATACACCTGGCTGGAAGAGTTTACGCCGAAGGAGAACTGGCTGGGCGGCGTGCGAGAAAATGGCGAGGCCCTGACCCCTCATCAAGCCTTGCAGCGCCTGCTGTCGAGCGACTTTGAGGAAGTGCAGCCGCCGATGGATGTGCCTTTTGTGATCCGCGAGACCGCGCGCAAATATCAGCACACGGTGGCGCAACTGACGGTTTGGCGGAAAAAGTAATTCTGCAATAAGATTGGCATTAAGCAACGCAGCCCTAAGTGATCTCGCGCTGCTGTAGGTTTTGACACCCAGCAGGCCGGTTATCCCGCCACCTAAGGCCGCACCAATACAGCCAAACACGAACAGCATGCGGTACTTCAGATTCACCCCATACAGCGCCGGTTCTGTAATGCCAAAGAAGGCGAATTTACGGTTGAGGATTTCCACATCCCAATAACGATGGTTATTTCATTTGGCATAGATGAAATCGCTGAATCGGTAACGTTTCTTCCGACTGCTAAATTGAGGTAGTAAGTTGAAACGGAAAAGGATCTTCTTGAGATCCTTTTTTTTGCTCGTAATTCTTTGCCCTGTAAAAATTAAAATTAAAATTAAACAATGAATTATCTCCTTAACGTACGTTTTCGTTCCATTGGCCCTCAAACCCCTCAGTCAGCTCAGTTATTTTGTTGGATATTATTAACTGAATATATTACTGCCATCTTCAGTAATAATTTCATTGAAATATATCACAGCACCATTTACCGCTACTGGTTTAGAACCATAACCATTGAGCCACAACACTGTTAGTCCTTCCCCGCGCACCTGAGGCCTCGCATCCTTGTCGCTGTTATCAATTATTTTCCAGTCACTGATAAGCAGCTTTCCTGTTGCATCGATTTTTACTGGGCTGTCGATCGCCGAGGCGCTGTTATTAATAATGACTTTTCTCGCAATCTGAGGGTTTTCTAACCCCCCCCCTACGTAATAGGCGCAACCGAGGAAATTACTGGCGCGTATCATTCCTATGACACAGGAGGCGGACTGTTCAATCAATAAGGCTTGTGTTACTCCATCAGCCATTATGTCTATTTCGTCGATCGTCGCAGTATCCAGCAAGCGAATGACAGCAGTACCAGCAACGTATTCTCCCTGCGCTTTAAGCACGGTTAAGGATTCCCCGTGCAAGTTTGGGGCATTGAGATATATACTCCCCTCAACTCCCGCCGGGAACTCAAATTTCCCAAACCTCAGATTGGCACTTTGTAATGAGCATAAATAGTTTAGGCGCGAAGCTGCCCGTATTTTGACGTTGCCAATATGATTGTCGCTGCCTTTTACATTGTCGGATATACCATCCAAAACCCGTTCAACAAACAACGCCCCCATGCGATTATTACCCCCTCCAATATAAAGAACATAGGCTATGTCATTAATAATTTGTGGGCTAGGTTCGGTATAGAAGCAACTGCCAAGTCGGGCGGAAATAATAGTGTTGTTACTGCCGTTAAAAATAATCCCGCCACCGCCAAATATATTACAGGAAATAGATGATACAGTATTGAACTTCGCATCATCGTTATCGGCACCAAAAACAATGACACCGCCGGAAAGATAGCTCGGCTCAGGATTATTACCTGGAATCCCACCATATTGGATGGTGACATTATCGATACTGTTATAAGAGCCCTTGATCAGAATGCAATCACCAGCACAATGGTTGATGTTAATTTCGTTAGCAGAACTACTGGTGCCACGAAAAACGATCGGGTTGTCCCGTATTTGATCAAAATAAAGGTTACGTACTGAACTATTGTCGTAAATCGACAGTGCATCGCAGAAACCGCTAAAGCTGACATCTGAGATCACACTGTGATCGGTGATTCTCAACGCCATGGACTGGTCAACATCGTTGTAAGGGCTGTCGATAGTCACGGGGCCAGTGAGTGCGCCATTGCGCAATAAAAAGCGTGGGATGGGTTCAGCTTGGGTTCCCGTCGCAGGGTAGAACAAGATGCCAATATGACAGGCTTTAACGCTGGCCCCATTGAGGTCAAATACTTTTGCTCCCTGAGGCAATGTAGCAACGGCGATCGGACGTGAAACGGCATAGGTTTTGCCCGCTATGCCATATGTTGTGTAGCCAGAACACAGCGCGGCTTCCAGCGCATCGCTATCGTCAGTCACTCCATCACCAACGGCGCCATATTGTTCTGGGGATACTACCACCAAGTTAAGCGGGGTACTGCTACTGGTGGTAACTTCAGCGGGATTATTCAACATATCTACTCCACAGTTTTGAAGGCTAATAAAGAGTAGCTGAATATTTATGTTATGTTGCATTAGCAGCAAGGACTCTGTCGCGTTAACGACGACAAGCCAGCAAAAGTGACACTGTCGATTATTTAGTCAGCCAGAAGATAAAACTGTTCTGCCGGTGACAATTCGTCGCCGGCAGAATACTGAAGTTGTCCTTTGCGTATCAAACCCTAAGCAAATGCCTTTATGGGAATTTCCATAATGTGACCAAAACAAGGCATTCCGCGCGTTTTTTGATGCAGAGAAAACACCAAGGGTTTTTATGAAGTCACCAATTAAAACATTTAATTTAAACGACTTACCATACTTCACCTTGTGATGGTTGTTAAGAATATATAGCAGAAATGCTTTTGGGGCGTATTCCTCGCTTATGTATCTATTGTATTTATTGACAACCTTCTGATACTCTGACTCTATATCAATCGAACAATCCAAGGGGGCATTATTTATAGATTATCATTTTTACATTAACCTCTGACTCGGTGTCCCCATACTTTCGGTGATATCTTTTCTTTTTTTACTAATAGAGCCCTATACATTAAATCGACCAGTATCATGCTCACTGCAAATGAAAATTTTGCTTTGGGGCTTTGAATCACATCATCTTGTCCAAACCATGGTAACTTTTCTAACTACATTTTGATTTTTGGATTCTCAAAAGAAATGTCTTTCCAGCCATGTCCAAACTCATTCCTTATTTTTCTAATTAACTCTTTATCAGACATAGTCACCAACATTTTTGGGATCCCTGAAGTCACTTTTGTTATTCACTCGAAAAACGCCCGCTTTATCACTGTACAGCGCCAGTGGCTTACCGTGTTTGTCGATGTAGCGTCGCGTGGCTTCAAAATAAGAGAATGTGGACTCTGATTTGACGAACAGAAGCTCCATAATTTTGCTGGTTGCATCATCAACGTAGACCAGAGCGGTACAGGCCGGGCCACGATCTTCGAACCACTCATGATCGCAGCCATCTATTTGTATCAGCTCACCAGTACACGGGCGCCGGTAACGGGGTTGATGGATCCTGGTGGCCCGTTGTTTGCGGGGAACCCAGAGACCCGCACACGTCATAATGCGCCTCACGGTCTCTTTACCGAGGGTCAGACCGTGGAGCTCTGCGAGTTTTTCCTGCGCGAGTGTCGGACCGAAATCGGCATAGCGCGTTCTGATAAGTTCCAGAGCCTGATCGGCAAGCCCGGGCATAAGTTGCCGGTTACCCCGCATGCCACGTCGCCGGTTGGCCATACCGAGCGGACCTTCTTCACGGTAACGCACCAGAAGCCGGCGGCATTGTCTGTCGCTGATCCCAAGATGTTCAGCTGCGCGGTGCGTGGTCATCCGGCGCTCGATGACATCCTGGATAATTTTGACGCGGTTGATCTCTTTCAAGGTAAACATTCCTGAGCTTTCTGCACACATGGCAATCTCCGGTGGTTTTTACTGATGAAAAACGACTCCGTGAGACTCACCATAACGCGGTCACGTGAATTGAGCTACAAGCGGACACTACTATTGAGCTCCTACAACCTTGGTGCGCATAATGCTATTTATGTTAAATTGAATTTGTGGCACGCACCGGGCTGTCTATCCTGTCCATAACTCACCTCGCCTTTCTCTTTACCGGTTCTTTCAGCAGCTGTTGGTTTGTGGCTCAACATCATCTATGTCAACAATCGGTCGGCGTTCCCTGATGAAAACGCATCTGCTATCGACCGCCATTGTCATTTGCAGATAGGTACGTCAGCAACACCGCACTTTCGGTAATGATGGCCAGCTTAAACCCTTCGGAAAAAATCGGTGTCTGACCACAGCGATGTTGTTTCTCATTACCGGCTGATGCAGCTTAACTTCCAGGGATTGGATTAATGCCAATAGCTGTGTCTAATCGGTCAGGTAATTTTATGTTTTTTCATTGGTAATCCTGATAATTAGAGGTTGTTGTATCACTCTTCAGCTTGGTTTGGGACACTTAATGTTTTCTATAGATTTTTTGTAGTTTTTGATGTTCCCACTTCTCAATGCCGCGGCCACTGCGAGGATCTGCGACTCATTCTGCTTATTGTGCAAAAACATTTTTTTTATTTTTGCATCAGGGATCGCGTTATCAATATGGCAGTGGCTGCGTAAATCTTCGATGATTTTTTGCTGCCTTAACGCATAAGCCAGACTGTCGTACGGTGCTGCCACGGCAGATGCCGTAAGCGAAAATAAAAAAAACGCCAGAATCGTTTTGCGAAAGTTCATGTGGTTGCTCCTGCAGAAGTTAAGGTGTTGCGGTTGATGGCGCGATGCCGCGAGCCAGGCACAAGCCGGGATCGAACACCGTTTTCCAGTCTTTTTTCATATCAACAAGGGTCCAGCCATATTTTCCCGCCAGCGTTAATCCGTTCACTAAGGTTCCGCTGGCCGGCGGATTCGCATCGTAGGCATATTCGCGTTGGCTGTCGGTGTGGTGCACCAGCAAACCAAAGGTTTTCACGCCGGGATTAGCTGATGTGTATTGCAACATTGGGGCATCGCCATCACTGTTACCAAAAGCAGCCACCGGGCGATGCCCCATAAACAGGTGAATCGCCACCGGCTTAGCGGCGGCATCATCATAGAACGCGCCGTTCATGGTTTTGCGCAGTTGGGTGCCGTTGTCGGTCAGGGAAAATTCAGACAATGAAAAGGATCCCACCACTTGCTCTGGTGGGATGTTATACATTTTCTCTGCTAGAACCCGCATAAAATCTACGCCGCCACCGGAGATAATCCAGGTTTTAAAACCGTTTTGCCGCAGATAATCCAGCAACTGGCGCATCGGTAAATACCCCAGCCGATCGTAACCGCAACCAAAGCGCGCGTGTTTCTGCGTGCTGACCCAGTCGGTCACACGTTGGGTGAATTCTTCGGTGGTCACATTGCTGTGCGTCAGGGCAACTAGCTTAAACAGCCCCTTGCTGCCAGCGCGGGCCAGCGTTTTGGTGTCGTTATTTAACGCCGCAGAAATCAGCGGATCGTTTTTCCATTCAGGATGGGTCGGTGCCAGCCGCTTTAGCTCATCCAGCGCAAACTGGAGCTGGAAGGTGACCGGCGCTTCTGGCCATAGGGTGCCGTCATTATCAAAAACCACGTAGCGCTGCTTCTGCGGGATAAAGTCGGGATCACCCGGCGTGGTGGCATGGCCAACCCACTGTTCGATGGCGTTTTTGGCGGAGGTCTCATTCCAGGCAGATAACGTCGGGTTAACGGCAGCCTGACACACGCTCGCGCTGCATAACAGCGCCAGGGCACATAGTTTTCGCTTCATGTTTTCTTCCTTTTCAGTGTTGCAAGGTCGGGCAGCGGCACAATGCACCAGATCCGCAACCCACGTTGAATAACGAAACGGCCTATCCGCCATAACGCGTGGCGCATTAACCAGCCGACAATCGCCAGAAAAATGACTGCTACAGCCAACATCGCTAACGGCCAAAGCGAGTTTGGGCCATCAGCACGCAGGGCGTTTTCACTGCCTGAGGCTCGGGCGGGGGCGATGGTGTAGGTTGCCCCCGGCAGCGAGGTCAGCTGCCATTGTTGTTGGCTGGTGTCCCACCAACGCAGTTTGACCTCGGGCAGGGTGAGCGTTCCTGCCCTAGTAGGAAGATAGCGCAGGCGTTCAACGCGCTGGGCGCCGGTCACTTCGCCACGGCTTTGGGTCAGCAGGCTGTTGACCGGCGTCAGGCGTTGTGTGCCCGATCCGGGGATGGAGAACAGGATTTGCGGGATCTGTGCCGGGATCACATCCTGCGCCTGCACCGTCACCTGCCGTTCAATGACGTCGCCAACATGAATAGGCCGGTCGCCGTCGGCCCGCCAGACCTGTAATTTCTGCTGCAGGGTAAGAGCGCTTGCTGGCAGAAAACGATCCGGCTGCTGGACGCTGGCTGGCCAGCTGACTTGTTTCTCTAACGCTGGCAGCGTCACCGTTCGTGGCGGCTGTCCGGCCGAAATCAGCGTCACATCTATCGCCGGTAGCCTCAGCATGCCGCTGTCCCAGGCCATTAGCTGCCGCTCCATTTTGATACCGCTCCAACTGGCGTTTCCCTCACGCCGCGAAACCAGCTGATTGGGAAGCGAGGTGGTCAGCAGCGTGCCATTGGCAATCATCATCTCTGGCCAGACCGGCGGAGGATTAAACCAGCTGTCCGTCCAGAAAGTGAGCGCCACCCGCACAGGCTGCCCGGGGACCACATGCTCTGGCGCTTCAAGTTCGCGAGTAAGGGTCATAACGGCCTGACCGAAGCCGGAAAACAGGAGAAGCACCAGCATAATCCGTCTCATTTTTCCTCCGCTGGCGCTGAGCGATAGAGGTTTTCCAGCAGGCCACTGGGTGACAGGCTCAGATTGTCATACCACTGGTTCACCTGTGGTGAGTTCCCCGTCGTCGCTTGCATGTCCTGCTGCTTGCCCCCCTGATCTTTCTTCAAATCCTTTTTAATCGCATCGGGTGTTTCATCCTGTTCTTTATGCTGAGAACCCAGGCGATCGCGCTCTTTTTGCCGCAACTGCATGATGATGTGTGCAATCTTCGCCCGGTTCTCTCTCGCCATCGTCCAGTCTGGCCGCAGGCTTAATGCCTGATCATAGCTGGTCAGCGCCTGCTGCCACTGCTTCTGTTGCGCATAGCTGTTGCCGATCCACAGCAGGGTATCCGGCGTGGTGGGGACCTGTAGAAAGGTGGTGGTGGCAGTTGGAAAGTCGCCGGCGTTGTACAGGGCAATGCCGCGCCACAGGGGATCGGTAAAATGCGTGGCCGCCTCAGCATAATCACCTTTGTTAAATGCCCGCTGGCCCTGTTGGTCCGGGCTGATAAAGGCCTCAGTCCAGGCTGCGGCAACCGGTGGCGTAAAGGTCGACAGAGAAACGGCGATCAGCAGCAGTAAGATCATCTGCTGCCGCCAGACCAGCAGCAGTGACAGCATTGGGACAATCAGCAGGTAACCACTGTTTTTCCAGTGCAGATCGCTGCGGGAGTTTTGCTGCGCCACCACGGACTGCTGAATATTTTGCAGAATGGCGGGCAGATCGTCATCGTCAACGGTCGCCAGCGTCACCGGAACGCCGTTATTGCGCAGTTGTTCAAAACGCGGCACGTTCAGGCGGGTATCAATGTCCCGCGCTGCCAGCGTCTCCGGCAGCGCGCCGCCTTTTGCCGTACCGGGCACCCACACCTGTAACGGCAGTTTCTGTTCCGCCAACCAGCGCACGTCTTTAGCGCTGAGGTTATCAGCCACCAACAACAGGCTGTGGGGCACCGTCGATGACTGCGGCAGGTTTTTTATCGCCAGCGAGACAGCCGCCTGCAGTCCGGAGCCTTCACCTTCCGGCAGTTGCGTGGGCTGCTGCGCGTCGAGAAACAGGCGGAAAAATTCGCCGTCGTCAGTCATGGGCGTGGTCAAAAATGCCTGTGCGTTATACACCACCAGTCCCATATGGCTGCCGGGAAGCCAGCTCATCAGCGCTTCAATTTTCGGCTGCATGCGTTGATGACGGGAAGGCGGTAAATCTTCGGCCAGCATGCTCAGATCCTGTTGCAGGATAACCATCAGCAGGGCTTGCGAGGTCATGCCGGCGGGCAGATCCTTTTGCCAGCTCGGCCCGGCCAGCGCAATACAGCCCGCCGCGAACAGCCACGGCAGCACCTGAAACAGCGAGCGGCGTTGCCCATGAATTAATGCGCGGGCAAAGGGTTTGGTCATTATGAGGTGCCAGGCGCTACGCGAACTGCTGGCGAGAAACCAGAGCAGCGGGCAGATCAGCAGTGCCAGCAGCCACCACGGATACATAAAGTGAAAGTCCGTCATACTCTGCGCTCCCGAACAAACCGTAGCAAAGTGAACGCCAGCAGCAGAAACATCGCCAGCAACAGCGGCCAGTGGAACAGCGGCAGGTGCCAGGAAAACCCAGTGGTCTTCACTTGGGAAGGCGTTATTGCGTCAATCTGCTGCCAGACTTCGTCCAACGCGTTACCTGAAGTGGTTGCCTGCAGGGCTTCGCCGCCGGTCAGCTGGGCGATCTGTTTCAGCAGCATTGCATCCACTTTGTCCTCGCCACTGCTATTGACGTCGCCAAAGGCGATGGTATGCACCTGAACGTGATGCGTTGCTGCCAGCTGCGCCGCCAGCGCCGGAGAAAGTTGCGAAGCCGTATCGTTGCCATCGGTCAGCAGGATCGCCAGCCTGCTGGCATCCCGATCCAGGCTGCTATCCAGCAGCTTGACCGCGACGCCTAGCGCATCGCCGATGGCGGTTTGCTGACCAATCATGCCGGGCGCCAGCTGGTCGATCCGTGCCAGTAAAGCCTGCTTATCCTCACTGAGCGGGGCAAAGGGCCACGCGCTGCTGGCAAAAATAACAAGCCCGATGCGATCCGTTTTGCGCCGGGCGACGAAATCCCTGACTGACCGCTGTACCGCCTGGAGCCGGGTCATGCCATCCTGCGCATCGTTTTTCTCCATGGAACCGGACACGTCCAGAATCAGCACCATATTGCGCATTGGTTTGGTGATTTGCTGCGGCGGCATCAGGTATTCCGGCCGGGCCAGCGCGCAGACCAGCAGCGTCCAGACCAGCCAGAATATCAGCCGATCCGGCCAGCGGATTTTCGCCGGTGACGTATGCAACTTCAGCTCTTCCGCCAGTGCCGGCAAAAACGGCACGCGGACTTTCTCCTCCTGCTGACCTTCTTTCTCCGGCAGAAAGAAGGTCAGCAGCGGGAGCAGCAACAGGAACCATGCCAGCGGCCAGGCAAAATCAACGTGAGTCAGCAGCTCAGACATCGGGTAGCGTCTCCAGCCAGCGGGACAGCTGCTGTTGCAACCGTGCATTTTGCTCCGGCTCCAGCCGGTTATCGTGATGGCAATAGCGGCTAATCAGATTCAGTCGAATCTGGTCATCCAGCGGCACGCCAGCCAGCAGCTGTTCGGGGTTTTCGATCGCCGAGATTTGCTGGCGTGGACGATGTACCAACAAAATGCGTTTGATCACTGCCAGCCAGCCGTCGATATTCTGTTCCTGCCGGATGTGGCACCGTGCTTCACGTCGCCACCGATTTCGCCGCCAGCGCAGCAACCGGAGGCAGATCCACACCAGAAATGCCGCTAACAGTAACGCGCCCAGCACAATCCAGCCCGGCGGCAAGGGCAGCCACGGGATCGCCGCAGGTAGCGCGGGATGCTGTAAATCAGGCACGGAAAATCCTTTCGCCAGCATTTAAAACCCCTTTTGTAATTGCGGCAGTAGGTCCTCACCCACCCCGATCTGATTGACCTTAATACCCAGACGCGTCAGCCGGTTCTTCTGATTTGCCAGCCGGGTGGTCACGCTATCCTGAATGCTGTTGCGCAGGTCGGGCGAAAGCGAAAGGATGGTTTGCCGATCCTGATACCAAGCGGCGAGCTGGCCTTGCGCCGGGAGGCGCAGATGGAGATCGTCGAGGGTGACAAAGGCGCTGATTTCGCAGCGGCGGCGCAGGCCCGCCAGCAGCGCTTCACTATGGGCATCCAGGTCGTGGAAATCACTGATTATCGCCAGCCAGCTGCCGGTCGGCACGCTGCCTACAAGCCTTTGTAAACTCCCCGCTAGGGTCATTGTTGCCGTAACCTCCTGCGGATATTGTTCGGCTAACCGCTGGTTATACCGTTCTAGGTCGTTCAGCAGCGGGGTCAGGTTGGTTTTCGGCGAGCGGCATGGAGTCAGTGTGCAGGTTTCATCGTTAAACACCAGGCAACCGAGGCGATCGCCATCATGCCAGCTACGCCAGGCCAGCAGCCCGGCCAGCGTCGCCGCAACCACCGACTTGCTTTGGCCTCGGGTGGCGAAGTACATATCCAGACGCTGGTCTACCAGCAGAAAGACCGGGCGCTCACGCTCTTCGTTATATAGGCGTATCCACGGCGACCGCAGCCTGGCCGTGGCCTGCCAGTCAATCAGCCGGATATCATCTCCCGGTTGATAGCGCCGCAGGCTGTCAAAATTCAGGCCACGGCCAGGCTGTTTTGACGCCCGTTCACCCGCCATCGCACCGGGCGGCATCTGCCACGGCGGGTTGTTCAATTTGCGGGCTTCGCCAGCCAGCGCCATTAGCATGGCACGATCGATGACCAGGGGACTGCTCATCATGCCACCACGGCATCAAACAGCATCTGCACCGCCCGATCGGCGGTACAGTTATCGGCATTGGCCTGATAGCTCAGCAGCAGGCGATGGCGTAATACCGCCGGCGCAATGCGTTTGATGTCTTCGGGCAATACCGCATTACGGCCTTCCAGCCACGCCATCGCGCGACCGCAGCGATCCAGTGCCAGCGTGCCGCGCGGGCTGACGCCAAGGGTGATATAGCTGGCAAAGGTTTCACTGATTGAAGCCGGCTGGCGCGTCATTTCAACGAGGTTAATGATGTAACTCTCGACCGTTGGCGCGACGTAGACGCTGGCGATCTCCCGCCAGCAGCTGGCAATGTCGGTCTGGGTTAGACGGGTGATCGCTGTGGCGTCGGTGACTGGCTGAGTCGCCTGATAGTGTGCCTGCTGCTCGGCCCGCACCAACTGCATCACCTTTTGCTCATTTTCCTGTGAGGGATAGGTGACCAGGATTTTCATCAGAAAGCGGTCCAGCTGTGCTTCGGGTAACGGCCAAGTGCCTTCCTGATCGATGGGGTTTTGCGTTGCCAACACCATGAACACCCCAGGGAGTGGCCAGGTTTTCCCGGCAACGGTGACGTGTCGCTCTTCCATCGCTTCCAACAATGCCGACTGCACGCGGGCTGAGGCGCGGTTAATTTCATCCGCCAGAATAATGTTGCCGAACACCGGACCAGGACGAAAGCGGAACAGGTCTTCTTCCCGGGTGGCATTTTGCTGGTAGATTTCGCTGCCGGTAATGTCCGACGGCAACAGATCGGGAGTGAACTGGATCCGGCAGAAATCGCCCTCAAGGTGTTTCGCCAGCTCGCGTACGGCACGGGTTTTTGCCAAGCCTGGCAAGCCTTCAAGCAGCACGTGGCCGTCGCAGATCAGGGCTACAATCAGCATTCTGACCAGTTCTTCCTGCCCAAGTACCTGAGCATTCATCTCAGTTTCCAACGCCAGCATTTTTTGCCTGTGAGTCATAGCTGCTCCACCGGTTTAGGTTGCAGAATAGTGGCGATGCCAACCAGCATCGGGTGTGAATAGTTGAAAAAGGCTTTAATGCCAGGACAGAGATAGTTGAGGCCCAGCTCACCGTCCTCACTGCGCACCAGACGATTTTTCGGGCATTCGCCATAACACAGCTTCAGATAGGGGCAGCTTTTACAGGCCTGCGGTAAGGCTTCGCGCTTACCATAGCCGAAGGCTTTTTGCCGTACAGAAAACGCCAGATGCGCCAGTTTGGTTTGTCTGATATTACCCAACTGGTATTCGGGGTAAACATAGTGGTCGCAGGAGTAGATATCGCCATTTTTTTCGATGGCCAGCCCTTTGCCGCAAAACTCGGAGGTCACGCAGATCTGCGCGGCCATACCCATCGTCTGGGCAACGGCGGTTTCGAACAGGTTCACCTGGACACGACCAAGGTCATTGTTGACCCACTCTTCAAAGATGGCGATCAGGAAGCTCCCCCAGTCCTCGGGATCGACCGACCAGTTGGTGACGATTGAATCCAGGTCGCCGGGTTTGGCACGGCGGGTGCCGGTGATCGGAATGCTGTCATCACGCCAGAATTGCGGTGCGGTAATTTTGAAGTCAACCGGCTCGACGCACGGATTAAACTGAATGTAGGTCACGCCCAGCTCCCGCGTCAGGAAGTGATAGACCTCCAGCGGAAACTTTGCATTGGTGCGATTGACGGTGACCAACGCATTAAACGGAACCTGATGGCGCTTCAGCGCCTCGACGCCCTTCATCACCATCGCAAACGTCGGTTTGCCGCTGCGTGTGACGCGGTAGCGATCGTGGAGTTCCGCCGGGCCATCGATCGACAGGCCCACCAGGAAATGGTGCCGCTTAAGAAATGTGGCCCACTTATCATTCAGCAGAATGCCGTTGGTTTGCAGATCATTTTCAATCCGCTGGCCGGGCTTCTGGTAACGCTTTTGCAGCGCGACAACCTTCTCAAAATACGCCAGACCCATCAGCGTGGGCTCACCACCTTGCCAGGAAAAAACCACCTGTTCACCATCCTGACTGTCGATGTAATCGCGAATAAAGGCCTCAAGCACTTCATCGCTCATTCCGCTGTGGTCCTGCTTCAGCAACTGCTCTTTATGCAGATAGAAGCAATAGTTACAGTCAATGTTGCAACGCGATCCCGTAGGTTTAGCCATTACATGAAAGCGGCGCTTATACTCAGGACCTTTGCCGTTGTACTTTTCTGCCGAGGGCAGTGCCTTAGCGGGTAGAGTGGTACTGTATTTCATGTCAGCCTCCGGAGGCCGGGCAGATAACCGCCCGGCTGTGGGTCTTCACATCAGTTAGTTGACGGATTACCTTGCTCAATCATCGCGGATACGTCTGACACGGTGAACGAACCTGGCTTCTGCCTCGGTGGGAACTCTTTGAAGCTTTCAATTATCTCTTTGGCGTATTTCTGTGCGCCGCCTAGCAGGAACAGACGGTCATAGAACCAGTGGTTGTAATCCATGCCGTCATCGCCTCTTTCGAGTGGATCGATT
Source organism: Serratia quinivorans (assembly GCA_900457075.1). NCBI lineage: Bacteria > Pseudomonadati > Pseudomonadota > Gammaproteobacteria > Enterobacterales > Yersiniaceae > Serratia > Serratia quinivorans. The sequence continues at coordinate 17,501 of UGYN01000003.1, read as the reverse complement.
TCCAAGTCAAACAGGAGCGGCGTACGCAACTTAATAAATGGGTATTTCCACAGATCCAGGCCGGTATGCTCCTGGATCATGAAGTGCATTTTCCAGCGGCTATATCGCATCGCCAGTAAGTCGCCGTCATCACTCCAGTAGAAGAACTCTTTGCGCTGATCCGGTCCTTTACCCTGCAGGAAGTCGAGCTGGTTATAGCCATCGAGGTGAACTTTGTAGGTCATCGCGGTGGTTTTGTAGCCTTTCAGCAACTGCTGTTTGATATCCGGCACCCCGGCGGCGGCAACCAGCGTAGGGAACCAGTCATTACTGCCAAACATATCGTTGATCAGGGTGCCAGGCTTGATATGTCCTGGCCACCTGATCATCGCCGGTACTCGGAAACCACCTTCCCAGCCGGTGTTTTTCTCACCACGGAACGGTGTCATCCCCGAGTCAGGCCAGGTGGCGATCATCGGGCCATTATCGGTGGTGTAAACCACGATAGTGTTATCTTCAATGCCGAGATCTTTAATCTTCTTCAGCACTTCGCCCACAATCTTGTCGTGCTCGACCATGCCGTCAGCGTAGTCACCCAATCCGGTCACCCCTTTGTCAGCTGCTTTGATATGGGTCTTGTTGTGCATGCGGGTAGTGTTATACCAGGTGAAGAAGGGCTTGTTGGCTTTAACCTGACGTTCCATAAAGTCATTGTTGGCCGCCAGCGTCTCCTCATCGACCGTTTCCATACGTTTGGTGTTGAGCGGTCCGGTATCTTCAATTTTGCCATCGGCGGTGGATTTAATGACGCCACGCGGGCCAAACTCTTTACGGAATGCAGGATCTTTCGGATAGTCCGGGTTCTCCGGCTCTTCTTCCGCATTCAGGTGGTAGAGGTTACCCATAAACTCGTCAAAGCCATGGGCCGTCGGCAGGAACTCATCCCGATCGCCGAGGTGGTTTTTACCGAACTGTCCGGTGGCATAACCCAGTTGCTTGAGAATCGACGCGATGGTGGGGTCATCTTTCTGCAGACCCTGCGGCGCTCCGGGCATGCCGACCTTGCTCATCCCGGTACGGAACGGCATCTGACCGGTGATAAAGGATGAGCGGCCAGCGGTGGAGCTTTGTTCCGCGTAGTAGGAGGTAAACTTGGCACCTTCCGCCGCGATGCTGTCAATGTTCGGGGTTTTATACCTCATCATTCCCTGGTTGTAGGTACTGAGATTCCAGTAACCAATATCATCGCCAAAGATCACCACGATATTGGGTTTGCCTTTACCTTTACTTTGCTGCGGGGCGGTGGTAGCTGTGTTGTTGTCCGGTGCGGCTTGTGCGCTGAATGAACAACAGGCAACAGACAGCATTGAGGCTAACAACGTTTTGCAAAAAGGCATTCGTGACATTTTGCGCTCCATTGGGTTGAGCTTCGGGTTTACCTGTGCCGGCAGGATATTGACGGCAAAGAGGCAGGACTGCTTGTGTTTAAATATCCTCCTGCAGGGAGAGTTTGTAGGGTTAAAAGGTCCGGTTGTAATAGCAGATCAAGCACAACGGCTAAATAAGCCCAGCGTTTACTCGTCCAGATATAAGTCACATCACCGCACCAGACCTGATTAGGTTCTGTTACTACAAACTGGCGTTCCAGATAATTGGGGATCTCTATGTGTTCCTTAGACACCTTCTTATTTTTAGATATGACTACATTACTAACGTGACAGCCCAGCTTGAAGGGGAAAAAATCCACTTCGCTGGGCTTCTCTACGACAATCAATATTTACTTTCAATCAAACGTGACTGTTGTCGTCATCCGAGTACGATTTAGTTCCGCCTGAACTTCTGATGAACCAGCAGTTGTACTGGTCAGCATGGCGATAGCAGTACCACTGGCGTCAGTCACTACCGATGTAGTGATTGTACCATTTGAACTTGAGAAGTTCACACTTTGCCCCGAAATAAGGGTGCCATCAGTCATGCGAGCAACCAACGCCACAACTTTATTAGTATCAACACCATCAGCCTTTGCATGATTTTTAATACATGCGAGACTAACTACCGCTACATTAGGATCACTTTGTAATTTCTTTGGCATAACAAACCCCTTTTGTTTTTCAAACAACTAAATTAGTAAAACACTTTATTAAAAACAACAGCATTAACTCCCATGACCATATGATAACACTTCAACACCACTCATTTTTAAAGTCACCTCCCTCTTTCCGTCACTATCAATTAACCACAAAGCACTCATTCGAAAACACCGATTAATAAAGCACCCCATGCGATTAAATGTAGCACCCGTGGAATACATTTTAATAAAGCAACAAAACAAACTCAAAACCATTGTCAATGAATTATAAATGACCTTTGAATATAACAATTAATAATCAAAAAAAGCCGTATCCTATAGATAGTATTACAATGGCGGCCTACCATCCAGGCAGGCCGCGCCAGAGATACTTACCGTCAGGACTTCGTCAGGGTGAATTTATAGGTGGCGTCGGACTCACTTTCACCAACGTAATGAGCATATGCGGTATATTCACCATCACCATCAAAATAAAATTTCCGCGTTATCGCAATGACGCCTCTGTCCGGCACGGTGGGGCTACCAAAGTTTGCATTACTAACCTTCCCTGCAGGATTACGCAATCCCAACGTGACTCTTCTCCCCGGCTCGCCCCAGACATAATATTTAAGCCCCCCACTGGTGTAGGTCTTGCTTTCGCCGTTATCGAGAAATGTCCCATTTTGCACCATCGCCCCCACTATCGGTGTGCTGGCATGGGGATTGGCAATGGTCAGAACAAACTCTTCCGAGGCAGTGTGCACTTCATCATCCGCCGTCGTCACCGTGTAATGATAAACGCCGTCATAGCGGACAGGCACGGTGTAACGCCACTGTCCGGTGTCATCTGCCTGCAGGGTCGCGAGGGAAGTGCCATCCCGATAAAGCGTGACCTCACCGCCCGCCTCCGCGGTCCCCCTCAGGGTTGGCGCCATATCGTCCGTGGTTCCGTAGTTCTGGATATCCTGCTGCGTCTCACCCACGTCATCATAAACACCGGTAATGCGTGGCGCTTCCAGAATGTTTATCTTGAGCTCTTTATGAGAATCATTACCGAGCGTGGCCACAACAACACAGTCCCCCTTGTCACCAACATCCGTCAATGTCACGCGGGTTTTTCCGTCTGCACCTGTCACTGTCGATGCCTCGCTCAAGGCTCCCGGGGACGTTTGCCAGGTCACCGTTTCGCCACCAACGGGTTCCCCCTGATTCATGACCGTCGCGGTCACCGTCGCACTGTCCACACCATTGTTCATGATGGCGCTTTTGTCCGTCGTCAGCGCGGAAAGGCTCAGCGTGGCATTCTTATCAATGATTTCAACAATAAACGTTACCTGACTCTTGTTATCCAGGCGCGCGGTAACAACTGCGGTTCCAACATCACCCCAGGTCAGTAAGGTAGTTATCTACCCATCCCGATTGATCCGTTTGTATCGTCGCGGCACGCAACGTACCCAGAGTGGTTTCCCAGTAAACCGGGATGCTATTATGAGAAACTGGCGCGCCATCCCGGTACAAAACAATCGCCCTCAGGTCGGCAGAATTAACCCCGTCATTCACAAGAATATTATCTTGATATAAATCAATAATCGTATAGGTCTCTGCAACATCCTGTACGCTTATCGTCGACGTGGCCTTGTCTCCGTTATCCAGTGTCGCAGTGACAACCGCGTTGCCAATATCTCCGTCAGCAGTCAGCATGACCTGTGCCTGCCCGTTCACGTCCGTTTCAGAAGTGGCGCTCTCCAGGGTCCCCAGCGTCGTGCTCCAGGTGACCGTTGCCCCCGCCACCATCTCATTGTTCACATCAAGAACACTGACTGTCAGGGTGGCCGCATCCTTGCCATCATTGTAAATAGCGGCCTTGTCACTGACGAGAATATCGATGACATCTGTCGAATGTTCATCCAGGAAGCTAACTACCACACTTTCGGTACTGTCGTTAATGCTCGCCGTCACCGTACTGGGGCCGGCGGTGGTATTCGTCAACGTTGTCGTTGCCTTCCCTGCCGTGTCCGTCCTTGCCGACTCTTGAATGACCGCCCCATTATCCGCCTCAAAGAGGACCTCCTGAGCGGCCAGCGCATGATAATCACCGTCAATCACCGTCACCGTGACCTCATTACTCTCAATGCCATCCGCCTGGGCATTATCCCTGGCAACAAGCAATCCGCCGATGACGGCTTCCGGGTCGTTACCGCCCCACTCGACAAAGTTAATCGTCGTGCTCTCGGTGCTGTCATTGATGCTCGCCGTCACCTGACATGCTCCCGTCGTCAGGCTACTCACGGAGGCTGTCGCCTTGCCGCGTTCATCTGTCATTACCGGGGTAACCTGAATGACCGCACCGTTATCCGCCTCAAAGCGTACACTCTGGTTCGCCAGCAACCGGTTATCGCCGTCCACGACCTCAGCCATCACCGTGTTGACGGCCACGCCGTCCGCCACCGCATTATTGATGCCGATATAAACCCCGGCAATCACCGCATCCGGGTTGGTGATATCCCCCTCACTAAAGGTAACATCGGTACTTCGGGTGCTCGCATTGATGGCTGCGGTTACGGTCACGGGCCCCTCGACAGTGCTGGTCAGCGTCGTCGTCGCCTTGCCATGTTCATCCGTCAGCACCGGACTGACAATCACTGCATCGTTTGTCGCCGTGAACGTCACACTCTGATTCGCTAACAGGACATTATTGCTGTCGACCACCTCAACCATGACGCTGTTGGTCGCCTGCCCGTCAGCGGCCGCCAGGTCACCCAGCGTGCGCAAGGAGGAAATTTCCGCCGTCGGGTCATTGCCTTCAGGCTCGGTAAATACCACGTTCAACGACTTTTTACTGTTGTTTATCAACGCAGTCACCGTGGAGAGACCCGGCCTCATGCTGGTCAGCGTCGTCACCGCCTTGCCCTGCGGATTTGTCACCACAGGAGAGTCAACGACAGCCCCGTTCGTGACCTGAAAATCCACACTCTGCCCCGCCAATAAACGATTATCACCACTCACAATCTCGGCGGTCACTTCATTGGCGTCAATCCCATTCGCTACAGCATCGTCTTCAGTAACCATAAAGAAACTGATAAAAGCGGTCGGGTCATTACCGCCGTCTTCAACAAAATTCACCTCGGTTTCCAGGCTGGAGTCATTGATGCTGGCGGTGACGGTCGCTTTGCCAGAGGTCAGACTGGTCAGGGTTGTCGTGGCCTTGCCCGATGTATTGGTGAGTCCCGGACTGACAATCTCGGCGCCATTATCCACCGTGAATGTCACGCTCTGGTCTGCCAGCAGTTTTCCGCCTTCACCCACCACCTCAGCAGTGACCTTGTTCATTGTCGTGCCATCGGCGACCGCATTGTTATCAGTGGTCTGCAAAACCGCGAGATAGGCCGTCGGGTCATTGCTGTTGCTCTCATCGAACACCACTTCCACGTCACTGCTGCTGGCGTTTATGGTCGCCGTCACCGTGACAACCATCGCTTCGGTGCTGGTCAGTGTCGCTCTGGCTTTGCCCAGCTCATCGGTCAGGACCGGACTCTGGATAACGGCACCATTATCCGCCTCAAACGTCACGCTTTGGTTTGCCAGCAGCCCGCTGTCCCCGTCGGTGACTTCAGCCGTCACCTCGTTGGTTGCCGCGCCATCGGCTTGTGCATTGTCCCGTGAGACATACAGCGACTCAATCACCGCATTCGGGTTGTTGCCATCACCATCATCGCTGGGGACAAAGGTCGAACTCACTGTCTTCTGACTGTCATTGATGCTGGCCGTTACCGTGTAAACGCCGGCAGTGGTACTTGTCAATGTCGCCGTGGCAAACCCTTGCTCGTTACTTTCGACCTGGCTTTGAATGCTGGCACCTTCATCAACATCGAACGTCACCATCTGACCGGACAACGGGGCAACATCACCGTCATATACCTGAGCAACAACAGTATTCGTCGTCTGGCCGTCAGCAGGTGAATTATCACCTGTAAGCAGCAATGAGTGAATGGTGGCGTTAGGATTATTAATAGTAGGCATAGTCACACTCCTGACGTGTTATATTATTTGGCGCATAGCAAAAGACAGCAACAGAGCTGATAACAGTCGGCACAGTAAATACAACTTAGCTCAGCATTAAGATTTTACAATGATACTTCACAAAAAAACAAAATAAGTAAAGGAAAGAAATAAAAACAAAATAATAATGAATTGGAAAAATCATAAATAAGATTTCAAATGGTATCATAAAAAGAACAAAAACATACACCAAGAGTAACTTTACCTACCTACACTAGGTATTTTATTTTCACGCTAACAGTAAAATCCCGCTTGCATTACCGACAGTGGCAAGATTCATCCCTCTCATCGCAAACCAATCATAAACCTGTCATTAATTAATGCGTTATATTTTAACGTTTATCGCCTCTAGTTGGGGGATGTTTTAGGTTGTAACTGGACTGCCCCCCAGCCTTGTATTGCTGCTCAAAAAGCTTTACTCTGAGCCTCTGACTAGTCATATCTTCATGGCTGGTGACTTTTTTAAGTCTCTTCCCTTTTTTATCAGCTGCATACACGCCATGCCAAATAGTCTCCTCCCGGTTTGGTTGTAAATATACAAGAACCATCTGAACCACCGGTACTAATCTGATCGATCGCATCATATTTAAATACTTTTAGCAATTTTCTACCATCAATGTACCCATTAGCACTAGCGCGCACCAATATTACAAAGGGTAAGTATTGTGCTTTACGACTTTTCATGGGTGTAACAACGCAACCATTTTTATCAGATATGGAATTAGAGCCCCTCAATAACACAGAGTCAGTCCTACATGTTATCGTGAAGCTCACATTTACACCAACGACCAGCATCCCACTTGGATCAACAATTCTCACTTTGACATTGACGGTATTTTTACCATTACCGCTAAGAGCATTCTTACTCGCCGTCAAAATGACCGCCATGCTGTCGTCCGCGCCCGTTTCGGTCACCACCTTCGCCCCTTTGCACGCCGTAAACGTCACATCAACGCCGGAGACCGGGTTGTTGTTCGCATCCGTCACCTTCGCCTGTACGCTGTCAGTGGCTGTGCCGTTAGCGACAGCATCGTTATTCACGACCGCTAGGTCGCCGTCATCGGTGTCTGCCACGAACGCAGTGTCCTTGCTCGCGCCCTTGCCGTTCACTTCCGCCGTTACTATATAGGTGCCCACCGTCAGGCTTGTCACCGTGGCACCGGCATTACCATCCGCCCCTGTTTGCACCTCATGTGGCGTGATGGTCGCTCCCTCTGTCAGCACATTAAACGTCACAGTCTGGTTGGCGAGCGGGTTGCCGTTCACATCGGTCACTCTCGCAGTGACCGCATTCGTCATGGTGCCGTCAGCTACAGCTCCACTACCCACATTTAGATTCGCATCCGTGATCACCGCCGTGCTGTCATCCGCCACGAAGCTCACCTCCACTGTGCGTGGGATCCCATCACCCGCTTTCGCCGTCACCGTCGAAACTCCTGCTGTAGTGCTCGTCAGCGTCGTCGTTGCAGTTCCGTCCGCTCCCGTGCTGACACTCTCTGTCATCACCGTCGATAGTTGTACTTAGGAGGTATTGTGGCAGAGGTCGAACCCACCAAGAATTTACATGTCAATGTACCGCCATAGTCTACAAGTTTTGAGTATCTAAATTGATAAGGTTCATAGTAAAGGGTCAAACCTAACTCATGTTGACCTCCTAACTTGCCGTTTACCAGAGAACCATCACCAGCAACCAATTTAGCAGCAATTAAGATGTTCCAAGAAGAATTGCTATCGCAGCTATATACCATATGGGTTTTATCCCATTTCATGTAAGAAGTAGGTCGAGGGATGTCGATGTCTGGCTTGAAGTAAGTTTTTTGCCTCTTCATGATATCCCCGTTCACCGTCGCCGTTACCGTATAAACACCCGCCGTGGTGCTGGTCACACCTGCCGTTACCTTGCCGTCTGCGTCCGTGGTCGCTTTCACCGGAGTGATGGTCGCCCCCTCTGTCACCGTGAAAGCCACAGCCTGGTCAGCTACCGGGTTGTTGTTCGCATCCGTCACCAGGACAATGACCGCATTGGTGTCCGTGCCGTTGGCCACGGCGCCCACGCCCACAATCAGGTAAGCGTCCTTATCCGCCACGAACGTCGTGTTTTTGCTCGTGCCCTTGCCATTCACTTCTGCTGTCACCGCATAGGTGCCCGCCTTCAGGCTCGTCACTGTGGCGCCGGCATTACCATCCGCCCCTGTTTGCACCTCATGTGGTGTGATGGTTGCCCCTTCCGCCACATTGAACGTCACGGTCTGGTTGGCGAGCGGGTTGCCGTTCGCATCGGTGACTTTTGCAGTGATCGCATTGATGTCCTTGCCATTGGCCGTTGCACCCGTGCCCACGCTCAGATTGCCGTCGGTGATTTCAGCGGTGTCACTGTCGGCCACGAAGTTCACGTCAACCTTCTGCTCGCTGTCGCCCACCTTCGCCGTCACCGTCGAGGTGCCCGCCGTCATGCTGGTCAGGGTGGTCGCGGCCATACCGTCCGCTCCGGTCGTAACGGTTTCCGTCACCACCGTCGCGTCGTTGCCTGCCAGGAAGCTCACCTCCACACCAGAGACCGGGTTGCCGTTCGCATCGGTGACTTTTGCGGTCACACTGTCCGTCGACTTTCCGTCGGCTACAGCATTGTTGTCACCCACCGCCAAGTCGCCGTCAGCAATGCCGGCCGAGTCCTTATCCGCCACGAACGTCGTGTTTTTGCTCGTGCCCTTGCCATTCACTTCTGCTGTCACCGCATAGGTGCCCGCCTTCAGGCTCGTCACTGTGGCGCCGGCATTACCATCCGCCCCTGTTTGCACCTCATGTGGTGTGATGGTTGCCCCTTCCGCCACATTGAACGTCACGGTCTGGTTGGCGAGCGGGTTGCCGTTCGCATCGGTGACTTTTGCAGTGATCGCATTGATGTCCTTGCCATTGGCCGTTGCACCCGTGCCCACGCTCAGATTGCCGTCGGTGATTTCAGCGGTGTCACTGTCGGCCACGAAGTTCACGTCAACCTTCTGCTCGCTGTCGCCCACCTTCGCCGTCACCGTCGAGGTGCCCGCCGTCATGCTGGTCAGGGTGGTCGCGGCCATACCGTCCGCTCCGGTCGTAACGGTTTCCGTCACCACCGTCGCGTCGTTGCCTGCCAGGAAGCTCACCTCCACACCAGAGACCGGGTTGCCGTTCGCATCGGTGACTTTTGCGGTCACACTGTCCGTCGACTTTCCGTCGGCTACAGCATTGTTGTCACCCACCGCCAAGTCGCCGTCAGCAATGCCGGCCGAGTCCTTATCCGCCACGAACGTCGTGTTTTTGCTCGTGCCCTTGCCATTCACTTCTGCTGTCACCGCATAGGTGCCCGCCTTCAGGCTCGTCACTGTGGCGCCGGCATTACCATCCGCCCCTGTTTGCACCTCATGTGGTGTGATGGTTGCCCCTTCCGCCACATTGAACGTCACGGTCTGGTTGGCGAGCGGGTTGCCGTTCGCATCGGTGACTTTTGCAGTGATCGCATTGATGTCCTTGCCATTGGCCGTTGCACCCGTGCCCACGCTCAGATTGCCGTCGGTGATTTCAGCGGTGTCACTGTCGGCCACGAAGTGAGCATCTTTCTTAGCTTCGCTATCATTAACCTTCGCGGTTACTGTATAAGCCCCTGCTTTGGCACTGGTCACTACTGCTGCAGCCTTACCTTTAGCCCCGGTAGTCCCTTTCACCGTAGTGATGTTCGCCCCTTCGGTCACAGTAAAGATAACCTCCTGATCGGCAACCGGATTACCATTCTCATCAGTTACCGTTGCCGTGGCGGTCACACCATCAGTTACCTTGCCGCTCGCGACCGTGTTGTCATGACCGATTACCAGGTTCTCATCAGTAATGGCAGCGGTGTCACTGTCGGCCACGAAGTTCACGTCAACCTTCTGCTCGCTGTCGCCCACCTTCGCCGTCACCGTCGAGGTGCCCGCCGTCATGCTGGTCAGGGTGGTCGCGGCCATACCGTCCGCTCCGGTCGTAACGGTTTCCGTCACCACCGTCGCGTCGTTGCCTGCCAGGAAGCTCACCTCCACACCAGAGACCGGGTTGCCGTTCGCATCGGTGACTTTTGCGGTCACACTGTCCGTCGACTTTCCGTCGGCTACAGCATTGTTGTCACCCACCGCCAAGTCGCCGTCAGCAATGCCGGCCGAGTCCTTATCCGCCACGAACGTCGTGTTTTTGCTCGTGCCCTTGCCATTCACTTCTGCTGTCACCGCATAGGTGCCCGCCTTCAGGCTCGTCACTGTGGCGCCGGCATTACCATCCGCCCCTGTTTGCACCTCATGTGGTGTGATGGTTGCCCCTTCCGCCACATTGAACGTCACGGTCTGGTTGGCGAGCGGGTTGCCGTTCGCATCGGTGACTTTTGCAGTGATCGCATTGATGTCCTTGCCATTGGCCGTTGCACCCGTGCCCACGCTCAGATTGCCGTCGGTGATTTCAGCGGTGTCACTGTCGGCCACGAAGTGAGCATCTTTCTTAGCTTCGCTATCATTAACCTTCGCGGTTACTGTATAAGCCCCTGCTTTGGCACTGGTCACTACTGCTGCAGCCTTACCTTTAGCCCCGGTAGTCCCTTTCACCGTAGTGATGTTCGCCCCTTCGGTCACAGTAAAGATAACCTCCTGATCGGCAACCGGATTACCATTCTCATCAGTTACCGTTGCCGTGGCGGTCACACCATCAGTTACCTTGCCGCTCGCGACCGTGTTGTCATGACCGATTACCAGGTTCTCATCAGTAATGGCAGCGGTGTCACTGTCGGCCACGAAGTTCACGTCAACCTTCTGCTCGCTGTCGCCCACCTTCGCCGTCACCGTCGAGGTGCCCGCCGTCATGCTGGTCAGGGTGGTCGCGGCCATACCGTCCGCTCCGGTCGTAACGGTTTCCGTCACCACCGTCGCGTCGTTGCCTGCCAGGAAGCTCACCTCCACACCAGAGACCGGGTTGCCGTTCGCATCGGTGACTTTTGCGGTCACACTGTCCGTCGACTTTCCGTCGGCTACAGCATTGTTGTCACCCACCGCCAAGTCGCCGTCAGCAATGCCGGCCGAGTCCTTATCCGCCACGAACGTCGTGTTTTTGCTCGTGCCCTTGCCATTCACTTCTGCTGTCACCGCATAGGTGCCCGCCTTCAGGCTCGTCACTGTGGCGCCGGCATTACCATCCGCCCCTGTTTGCACCTCATGTGGTGTGATGGTTGCCCCTTCCGCCACATTGAACGTCACGGTCTGGTTGGCGAGCGGGTTGCCGTTCGCATCGGTGACTTTTGCAGTGATCGCATTGATGTCCTTGCCATTGGCCGTTGCACCCGTGCCCACGCTCAGATTGCCGTCGGTGATTTCAGCGGTGTCACTGTCGGCCACGAAGTTCACGTCAACCTTCTGCTCGCTGTCGCCCACCTTCGCCGTCACCGTCGAGGTGCCCGCCGTCATGCTGGTCAGGGTGGTCGCGGCCATACCGTCCGCTCCGGTCGTAACGGTTTCCGTCACCACCGTCGCGTCGTTGCCTGCCAGGAAGCTCACCTCCACACCAGAGACCGGGTTGCCGTTCGCATCGGTGACTTTTGCGGTCACACTGTCCGTCGACTTTCCGTCGGCTACAGCATTGTTGTCACCCACCGCCAAGTCGCCGTCAGCAATGCCGGCCGAGTCCTTATCCGCCACGAACGTCGTGTTTTTGCTCGTGCCCTTGCCATTCACTTCTGCTGTCACCGCATAGGTGCCCGCCTTCAGGCTCGTCACTGTGGCGCCGGCATTACCATCCGCCCCTGTTTGCACCTCATGTGGTGTGATGGTTGCCCCTTCCGCCACATTGAACGTCACGGTCTGGTTGGCGAGCGGGTTGCCGTTCGCATCGGTGACTTTTGCAGTGATCGCATTGATGTCCTTGCCATTGGCCGTTGCACCCGTGCCCACGCTCAGATTGCCGTCGGTGATTTCAGCGGTGTCACTGTCGGCCACGAAGTTCACGTCAACCTTCTGCTCGCTGTCGCCCACCTTCGCCGTCACCGTCGAGGTGCCCGCCGTCATGCTGGTCAGGGTGGTCGCGGCCATACCGTCCGCTCCGGTCGTAACGGTTTCCGTCACCACCGTCGCGTCGTTGCCTGCCAGGAAGCTCACCTCCACACCAGAGACCGGGTTGCCGTTCGCATCGGTGGACTTTTGCGGTCACACTGTCCGTCGACTTTCCGTCGGCTACAGCATTGTTGTCACCCACCGCCAAGTCGCCGTCAGCAATGCCGGCCGAGTCCTTATCCGCCACGAACGTCGTGTTTTTGCTCGTGCCCTTGCCATTCACTTCTGCTGTCACCGCATAGGTGCCCGCCTTCAGGCTCGTCACTGTGGCGCCGGCATTACCATCCGCCCCTGTTTGCACCTCATGTGGTGTGATGGTTGCCCCTTCCGCCACATTGAACGTCACGGTCTGGTTGGCGAGCGGGTTGCCGTTCGCATCGGTGACTTTTGCAGTGATCGCATTGATGTCCTTGCCATTGGCCGTTGCACCCGTGCCCACGCTCAGATTGCCGTCGGTGATTTCAGCGGTGTCACTGTCGGCCACGAAGTGAGCATCTTTCTTAGCTTCGCTATCATTAACCTTCGCGGTTACTGTATAAGCCCCTGCTTTGGCACTGGTCACTACTGCTGCAGCCTTACCTTTAGCCCCGGTAGTCCCTTTCACCGTAGTGATGTTCGCCCCTTCGGTCACAGTAAAGATAACCTCCTGATCGGCAACCGGATTACCATTCTCATCAGTTACCGTTGCCGTGGCGGTCACACCATCAGTTACCTTGCCGCTCGCGACCGTGTTGTCATGACCGATTACCAGGTTCTCATCAGTAATGGCAGCGGTGTCACTGTCGGCCACGAAGTTCACGTCAACCTTCTGCTCGCTGTCGCCCACCTTCGCCGTCACCGTCGAGGTGCCCGCCGTCATGCTGGTCAGGGTGGTCGCGGCCATACCGTCCGCTCCGGTCGTAACGGTTTCCGTCACCACCGTCGCGTCGTTGCCTGCCAGGAAGCTCACCTCCACACCAGAGACCGGGTTGCCGTTCGCATCGGTGACTTTTGCGGTCACACTGTCCGTCGACTTTCCGTCGGCTACAGCATTGTTGTCACCCACCGCCAAGTCGCCGTCAGCAATGCCGGCCGAGTCCTTATCCGCCACGAACGTCGTGTTTTTGCTCGTGCCCTTGCCATTCACTTCTGCTGTCACCGCATAGGTGCCCGCCTTCAGGCTCGTCACTGTGGCGCCGGCATTACCATCCGCCCCTGTTTGCACCTCATGTGGTGTGATGGTTGCCCCTTCCGCCACATTGAACGTCACGGTCTGGTTGGCGAGCGGGTTGCCGTTCGCATCGGTGACTTTTGCAGTGATCGCATTGATGTCCTTGCCATTGGCCGTTGCACCCGTGCCCACGCTCAGATTGCCGTCGGTGATTTCAGCGGTGTCACTGTCGGCCACGAAGTGAGCATCTTTCTTAGCTTCGCTATCATTAACCTTCGCGGTTACTGTATAAGCCCCTGCTTTGGCACTGGTCACTACTGCTGCAGCCTTACCTTTAGCCCCGGTAGTCCCTTTCACCGTAGTGATGTTCGCCCCTTCGGTCACAGTAAAGATAACCTCCTGATCGGCAACCGGATTACCATTCTCATCAGTTACCGTTGCCGTGGCGGTCACACCATCAGTTACCTTGCCGCTCGCGACCGTGTTGTCATGACCGATTACCAGGTTCTCATCAGTAATGGCAGCGGTGTCACTGTCGGCCACGAAGTTCACGTCAACCTTCTGCTCGCTGTCGCCCACCTTCGCCGTCACCGTCGAGGTGCCCGCCGTCATGCTGGTCAGGGTGGTCGCGGCCATACCGTCCGCTCCGGTCGTAACGGTTTCCGTCACCACCGTCGCGTCGTTGCCTGCCAGGAAGCTCACCTCCACACCAGAGACCGGGTTGCCGTTCGCATCGGTGACTTTTGCGGTCACACTGTCCGTCGACTTTCCGTCGGCTACAGCATTGTTGTCACCCACCGCCAAGTCGCCGTCAGCAATGCCGGCCGAGTCCTTATCCGCCACGAACGTCGTGTTTTTGCTCGTGCCCTTGCCATTCACTTCTGCTGTCACCGCATAGGTGCCCGCCTTCAGGCTCGTCACTGTGGCGCCGGCATTACCATCCGCCCCTGTTTGCACCTCATGTGGTGTGATGGTTGCCCCTTCCGCCACATTGAACGTCACGGTCTGGTTGGCGAGCGGGTTGCCGTTCGCATCGGTGACTTTTGCAGTGATCGCATTGATGTCCTTGCCATTGGCCGTTGCACCCGTGCCCACGCTCAGATTGCCGTCGGTGATTTCAGCGGTGTCACTGTCGGCCACGAAGTTCACGTCAACCTTCTGCTCGCTGTCGCCCACCTTCGCCGTCACCGTCGAGGTGCCCGCCGTCATGCTGGTCAGGGTGGTCGCGGCCATACCGTCCGCTCCGGTCGTAACGGTTTCCGTCACCACCGTCGCGTCGTTGCCTGCCAGGAAGCTCACCTCCACACCAGAGACCGGGTTGCCGTTCGCATCGGTGACTTTTGCGGTCACACTGTCCGTCGACTTTCCGTCGGCTACAGCATTGTTGTCACCCACCGCCAAGTCGCCGTCAGCAATGCCGGCCGAGTCCTTATCCGCCACGAACGTCGTGTTTTGCTCGTGCCCTTGCCATTCACTTCTGCTGTCACCGCATAGGTGCCCGCCTTCAGGCTCGTCACTGTGGCGCCGGCATTACCATCCGCCCCTGTTTGCACCTCATGTGGTGTGATGGTTGCCCCTTCCGCCACATTGAACGTCACGGTCTGGTTGGCGAGCGGGTTGCCGTTCGCATCGGTGACTTTTGCAGTGATCGCATTGATGTCCTTGCCATTGGCCGTTGCAACCCGCTGCCCACACGCTCAGATTGCCGTCGGTAGATTTCAGCGGTGGTCACTGTCGGCGCACGAAGTTCACGTCAACCTTCTGCTCGCTGTCGCCCACCTTCGCCGTCACCGTCGAGGTGCCCGCCGTCATGCTGGTCAGGGTGGTCGCGGCCATACCGTCCGCTCCGGTCGTAACGGTTTCCGTCACCACCGTCGCGTCGTTGCCTGCCAGGAAGCTCACCTCCACACCAGAGACCGGGTTGCCGTTCGCATCGGTGACTTTTGCGGTCACACTGTCCGTCGACTTTCCGTCGGCTACAGCATTGTTGTCACCCACCGCCAAGTCGCCGTCAGCAATGCCGGCCGAGTCCTTATCCGCCACGAACGTCGTGTTTTTGCTCGTGCCCTTGCCATTCACTTCTGCTGTCACCGCATAGGTGCCCGCCTTCAGGCTCGTCACTGTGGCGCCGGCATTACCATCCGCCCCTGTTTGCACCTCATGTGGTGTGATGGTTGCCCCTTCCGCCACATTGAACGTCACGGTCTGGTTGGCGAGCGGGTTGCCGTTCGCATCGGTGACTTTTGCAGTGATCGCATTGATGTCCTTGCCATTGGCCGTTGCACCCGTGCCCACGCTCAGATTGCCGTCGGTGATTTCAGCGGTGTCACTGTCGGCCACGAAGTGAGCATCTTTCTTAGCTTCGCTATCATTAACCTTCGCGGTTACTGTATAAGCCCCTGCTTTGGCACTGGTCACTACTGCTGCAGCCTTACCTTTAGCCCCGGTAGTCCCTTTCACCGTAGTGATGTTCGCCCCTTCGGTCACAGTAAAGATAACCTCCTGATCGGCAACCGGATTACCATTCTCATCAGTTACCGTTGCCGTGGCGGTCACACCATCAGTTACCTTGCCGCTCGCGACCGTGTTGTCATGACCGATTACCAGGTTCTCATCAGTAATGGCAGCGGTGTCACTGTCGGCCACGAAGTTCACGTCAACCTTCTGCTCGCTGTCGCCCACCTTCGCCGTCACCGTCGAGGTGCCCGCCGTCATGCTGGTCAGGGTGGTCGCGGCCATACCGTCCGCTCCGGTCGTAACGGTTTCCGTCACCACCGTCGCGTCGTTGCCTGCCAGGAAGCTCACCTCCACACCAGAGACCGGGTTGCCGTTCGCATCGGTGACTTTTGCGGTCACACTGTCCGTCGACTTTCCGTCGGCTACAGCATTGTTGTCACCCACCGCCAAGTCGCCGTCAGCAATGCCGGCCGAGTCCTTATCCGCCACGAACGTCGTGTTTTTGCTCGTGCCCTTGCCATTCACTTCTGCTGTCACCGCATAGGTGCCCGCCTTCAGGCTCGTCACTGTGGCGCCGGCATTACCATCCGCCCCTGTTTGCACCTCATGTGGTGTGATGGTTGCCCCTTCCGCCACATTGAACGTCACGGTCTGGTTGGCGAGCGGGTTGCCGTTCGCATCGGTGACTTTTGCAGTGATCGCATTGATGTCCTTGCCATTGGCCGTTGCACCCGTGCCCACGCTCAGATTGCCGTCGGTGATTTCAGCGGTGTCACTGTCGGCCACGAAGTGAGCATCTTTCTTAGCTTCGCTATCATTAACCTTCGCGGTTACTGTATAAGCCCCTGCTTTGGCACTGGTCACTACTGCTGCAGCCTTACCTTTAGCCCCGGTAGTCCCTTTCACCGTAGTGATGTTCGCCCCTTCGGTCACAGTAAAGATAACCTCCTGATCGGCAACCGGATTACCATTCTCATCAGTTACCGTTGCCGTGGCGGTCACACCATCAGTTACCTTGCCGCTCGCGACCGTGTTGTCATGACCGATTACCAGGTTCTCATCAGTAATGGCAGCGGTGTCACTGTCGGCCACGAAGTTCACGTCAACCTTCTGCTCGCTGTCGCCCACCTTCGCCGTCACCGTCGAGGTGCCCGCCGTCATGCTGGTCAGGGTGGTCGCGGCCATACCGTCCGCTCCGGTCGTAACGGTTTCCGTCACCACCGTCGCGTCGTTGCCTGCCAGGAAGCTCACCTCCACACCAGAGACCGGGTTGCCGTTCGCATCGGTGACTTTTGCGGTCACACTGTCCGTCGACTTTCCGTCGGCTACAGCATTGTTGTCACCCACCGCCAAGTCGCCGTCAGCAATGCCGGCCGAGTCCTTATCCGCCACGAACGTCGTGTTTTTGCTCGTGCCCTTGCCATTCACTTCTGCTGTCACCGCATAGGTGCCCGCCTTCAGGCTCGTCACTGTGGCGCCGGCATTACCATCCGCCCCTGTTTGCACCTCATGTGGTGTGATGGTTGCCCCTTCCGCCACATTGAACGTCACGGTCTGGTTGGCGAGCGGGTTGCCGTTCGCATCGGTGACTTTTGCAGTGATCGCATTGATGTCCTTGCCATTGGCCGTTGCACCCGTGCCCACGCTCAGATTGCCGTCGGTGATTTCAGCGGTGTCACTGTCGGCCACGAGT
>UGYN01000001.1 GCA_900457075.1 Serratia quinivorans | reverse complement strand
CTTCTGCTGTCACCGCATAGGTGCCCGCCTTCAGGCTCGTCACTGTGGCGCCGGCATTACCATCCGCCCCTGTTTGCACCTCATGTGGTGTGATGGTTGCCCCTTCCGCCACATTGAACGTCACGGTCTGGTTGGCGAGCGGGTTGCCGTTCGCATCGGTGACTTTTGCAGTGATCGCATTGATGTCCTTGCCATTGGCCGTTGCACCCGTGCCCACGCTCAGATTGCCGTCGGTGATTTCAGCGGTGTCACTGTCGGCCACGAAGTGAGCATCTTTCTTAGCTTCGCTATCATTAACCTTCGCGGTTACTGTATAAGCCCCTGCTTTGGCACTGGTCACTACTGCTGCAGCCTTACCTTTAGCCCCGGTAGTCCCTTTCACCGTAGTGATGTTCGCCCCTTCGGTCACAGTAAAGATAACCTCCTGATCGGCAACCGGATTACCATTCTCATCAGTTACCGTTGCCGTGGCGGTCACACCATCAGTTACCTTGCCGCTCGCGACCGTGTTGTCATGACCGATTACCAGGTTCTCATCAGTAATGGGCAGCGGTGTCACTGTCGGCCACGAAGTTCACGTCAACCTTCTGCTCGCTGTCGCCCACCTTCGCCGTCACCGTCGAGGTGCCCGCCGTCATGCTGGTCAGGGTGGGTCGCGGCCATACCGTCCGCTCCGGTCGTAACGGTTTCCGTCACCACCGTCGCGTCGTTGCCTGCCAGGAAGCTCACCTCCACACCAGAGACCGGGTTGCCGTTCGCATCGGTGACTTTTGCGGTCACACTGTCCGTCGACTTTCCGTCGGCTACAGCATTGTTGTCACCCACCGCCAAGTCGCCGTCAGCAATGCCGGCCGAGTCCTTATCCGCCACGAACGTCGTGTTTTTGCTCGTGCCCTTGCCATTCACTTCTGCTGTCACCGCATAGGTGCCCGCCTTCAGGCTCGTCACTGTGG
This sequence comes from Serratia quinivorans, assembly GCA_900457075.1. Lineage (NCBI taxonomy): Bacteria > Pseudomonadati > Pseudomonadota > Gammaproteobacteria > Enterobacterales > Yersiniaceae > Serratia > Serratia quinivorans. Next base: position 5,710 of record UGYN01000001.1, on the reverse strand, counting down.
CGCCGGCATTACCATCCGCCCTGTTTGCACCTCATGTGGGTGTGATGGTTGCCCCTTCCGCCCACATTGAACGTCACGGTCTGGTTGGCGAGCGGGTTGCCGTTCGCATCGGTGACTTTTGCAGTGATCGCATTGATGTCCTTGCCATTGGCCGTTGCACCCGTGCCCACGCTCAGATTGCCGTCGGTGATTTCAGCGGTGTCACTGTCGGCCACGAAGTTCACGTCAACCTTCTGCTCGCTGTCGCCCACCTTCGCCGTCACCGTCGAGGTGCCCGCCGTCATGCTGGTCAGGGTGGTCGCGGCCATACCGTCCGCTCCGGTCGTAACGGTTTCCGTCACCACCGTCGCGTCGTTGCCTGCCAGGAAGCTCACCTCCACACCAGAGACCGGGTTGCCGTTCGCATCGGTGACTTTTGCGGTCACACTGTCCGTCGACTTTCCGTCGGCTACAGCATTGTTGTCACCCACCGCCAAGTCGCCGTCAGCAATGCCGGCCGAGTCCTTATCCGCCACGAACGTCGTGTTTTTGCTCGTGCCCTTGCCATTCACTTCTGCTGTCACCGCATAGGTGCCCGCCTTCAGGCTCGTCACTGTGGCGCCGGCATTACCATCCGCCCCTGTTTGCACCTCATGTGGTGTGATGGTTGCCCCTTCCGCCACATTGAACGTCACGGTCTGGTTGGCGAGCGGTTGCCGTTCGCATCGGTGACTTTTGCAGTGATCGCATTGATGTCCTTGCCATTGGCCGTTGCACCCGTGCCCACGCTCAGATTGCCGTCGGTGATTTCAGCGGTGTCACTCGGCCACGAAGTTCACGTCAACCTTCTGCTCGCTGTCGCCCACCTTCGCCGTCACCGTCGAGGTGCCCGCCGTCATGCTGGTCAGGGTGGTCGCGGCCATACCGTCCGCTCCGGTCGTAACGGTTTCCGTCACCACCGTCGCGTCGTTGCCCTGCCAGGAAGCTCACCTCCACACCAGAGACCGGGTTGCCGTTCGCATCGGTGACTTTTGCGGTCACACTGTCCGTCGACTTTCCGTCGGCTACAGCATTGTTGTCACCCACCGCCAAGTCGCCGTCAGCAATGCCGGCCGAGTCCTTATCCGCCACGAACGTCGTGTTTTTGCTCGTGCCCTTGCCATTCACTTCTGCTGTCACCGCATAGGTGCCCGCCTTCAGGCTCGTCACTGTGGCGCCGGCATTACCATCCGCCCCTGTTTGCACCTCATGTGGTGTGATGGTTGCCCCTTCCGCCACATTGAACGTCACGGTCTGGTTGGCGAGCGGGTTGCCGTTCGCATCGGTGACTTTTGCAGTGATCGCATTGATGTCCTTGCCATTGGCCGTTGCACCCGTGCCCACGCTCAGATTGCCGTCGGTGATTTCAGCGGTGTCACTGTCGGCCACGAAGTGAGCATCTTTCTTAGCTTCGCTATCATTAACCTTCGCGGTTACTGTATAAGCCCCTGCTTTGGCACTGGTCACTACTGCTGCAGCCTTACCTTTAGCCCCGGTAGTCCCTTTCACCGTAGTGATGTTCGCCCCTTCGGTCACAGTAAAGATAACCTCCTGATCGGCAACCGGATTACCATTCTCATCAGTTACCGTTGCCGTGGCGGTCACACCATCAGTTACCTTGCCGCTCGCGACCGTGTTGTCATGACCGATTACCAGGTTCTCATCAGTAATGGCAGCGGTGTCACTGTCGGCCACGAAGTTCACGTCAACCTTCTGCTCGCTGTCGCCCACCTTCGCCGTCACCGTCGAGGTGCCCGCCGTCATGCTGGTCAGGGTGGTCGCGGCCATACCGTCCGCTCCGGTCGTAACGGTTTCCGTCACCACCGTCGCGTCGTTGCCTGCCAGGAAGCTCACCTCCACACCAGAGACCGGGTTGCCGTTCGCATCGGTGACTTTTGCGGTCACACTGTCCGTCGACTTTCCGTCGGCTACAGCATTGTTGTCACCCACCGCCAAGTCGCCGTCAGCAATGCCGGCCGAGTCCCTTATCCGCCACGAACGTCGTGTTTTTGCTCGTGCCCTTGCCATTCACTTCTGCTGTCACCGCATAGGTGCCCGCCTTCAGGCTCGTCACTGTGGCGCCGGCATTACCATCCGCCCCTGTTTGCACCTCATGTGGTGGTGATGGTTGCCCCTTTCCGCCACATTGAACGTCACGGTCTGGTTGGCGAGCGGGTTGCCGTTCGCATCGGTGACTTTTGCAGTGATCGCATTGATGTCCTTGCCATTGGCCGTTGCACCCGTGCCCACGCTCAGATTGCCGTCGGTGATTTCAGCGGTGTCACTGTCGGCCACGAAGTGAGCATCTTTCTTAGCTTCGCTATCATTAACCTTCGCGGTTACTGTATAAGCCCCTGCTTTGGCACTGGTCACTACTGCTGCAGCCTTACCTTTAGCCCCGGTAGTCCCTTTCACCGTAGTGATGTTCGCCCCTTCGGTCACAGTAAAGATAACCTCCTGATCGGCAACCGGATTACCATTCTCATCAGTTACCGTTGCCGTGGCGGTCACACCATCAGTTACCTTGCCGCTCGCGACCGTGTTGTCATGACCGATTACCAGGTTCTCATCAGTAATGGCAGCGGTGTCACTGTCGGCCACGAAGTTCACGTCAACCTTCTGCTCGCTGTCGCCCACCTTCGCCGTCACCGTCGAGGTGCCCGCCGTCATGCTGGTCAGGGTGGTCGCGGCCATACCGTCCGCTCCGGTCGTAACGGTTTCCGTCACCACCGTCGCGTCGTTGCCTGCCAGGAAGCTCACCTCCACACCAGAGACCGGGTTGCCGTTCGCATCGGTGACTTTTGCGGTCACACTGTCCGTCGACTTTCCGTCGGCTACAGCATTGTTGTCACCCACCGCCAAGTCGCCGTCAGCAATGCCGGCCGAGTCCTTATCCGCCACGAACGTCGTGTTTTTGCTCGTGCCCTTGCCATTCACTTCTGCTGTCACCGCATAGGTGCCCGCCTTCAGGCTCGTCACTGTGGCGCCGGCATTACCATCCGCCCCTGTTTGCACCTCATGTGGTGTGATGGTTGCCCCTTCCGCCACATTGAACGTCACGGTCTGGTTGGCGAGCGGTTGCCGTTCGCATCGGTGACTTTTGCAGTGATCGCATTGATGTCCTTGCCATTGGCCGTTGCACCCGTGCCCACGCTCAGATTGCCGTCGGTGATTTCAGCGGTGTCACTGTCGGCCACGAAGTGAGCATCTTTCTTAGCTTCGCTATCATTAACCTTCGCGGTTACTGTATAAGCCCCTGCTTTGGCACTGGTCACTACTGCTGCAGCCTTACCTTTAGCCCCGGTAGTCCCTTTCACCGTAGTGATGTTCGCCCCTTCGGTCACAGTAAAGATAACCTCCTGATCGGCAACCGGATTACCATTCTCATCAGTTACCGTTGCCGTGGCGGTCACACCATCAGTTACCTTGCCGCTCGCGACCGTGTTGTCATGACCGATTACCAGGTTCTCATCAGTAATGGCAGCGGTGTCACTGTCGGCCACGAAGTTCACGTCAACCTTCTGCTCGCTGTCGCCCACCTTCGCCGTCACCGTCGAGGTGCCCGCCGTCATGCTGGTCAGGGTGGTCGGGCCATACCGTCCGCTCCGGTCGTAACGGTTTCCGTCACCACCGTCGCGTCGTTGCCTGCCAGGAAGCTCACCTCCACACCAGAGACCGGGTTGCCGTTCGCATCGGTGACTTTTGCGGTCACACTGTCCGTCGACTTTCCGTCGGCTACAGCATTGTTGTCACCCACCGCCAAGTCGCCGTCAGCAATGCCGGCCGAGTCCTTATCCGCCACGAACGTCGTGTTTTTGCTCGTGCCCTTGCCATTCACTTCTGCTGTCACCGCATAGGTGCCCGCCTTCAGGCTCGTCACTGTGGCGCCGGCATTACCATCCGCCCCTGTTTGCACCTCATGTGGTGTGATGGTTGCCCCTTCCGCCACATTGAACGTCACGGTCTGGTTGGCGAGCGGGTTGCCGTTCGCATCGGTGACTTTTGCAGTGATCGCATTGATGTCCTTGCCATTGGCCGTTGCACCCGTGCCCACGCTCAGATTGCCGTCGGTGATTTCAGCGGTGTCACTGTCGGCCACGAAGTGAGCATCTTTCTTAGCTTCGCTATCATTAACCTTCGCGGTTACTGTATAAGCCCCTGCTTTGGCACTGGTCACTACTGCTGCAGCCTTACCTTTAGCCCCGGTAGTCCCTTTCACCGTAGTGATGTTCGCCCTTCGGTCACAGTAAAGATAACCTCCTGATCGGCAACCGGATTACCATTCTCATCAGTTACCGTTGCCGTGGCGGTCACACCATCAGTTACCTTGCCGCTCGCGACCGTGTTGTCATGACCGATTACCAGGTTCTCATCAGTAATGGCAGCGGTGTCACTGTCGGCCACGAAGTTCACGTCAACCTTCTGCTCGCTGTCGCCCACCTTCGCCGTCACCGTCGAGGTGCCCGCCGTCATGCTGGTCAGGGTGGTCGCGGCCATACCGTCCGCTCCGGTCGTAACGGTTTCCGTCACCACCGTCGCGTCGTTGCCTGCCAGGAAGCTCACCTCCACACCAGAGACCGGGTTGCCGTTCGCATCGGTGACTTTTGCGGTCACACTGTCCGTCGACTTTCCGTCGGCTACAGCATTGTTGTCACCCACCGCCAAGTCGCCGTCAGCAATGCCGGCCGAGTCCTTATCCGCCACGAACGTCGTGTTTTTGCTCGTGCCCTTGCCATTCACTCTGCTGTCACCGCATAGGTGCCCGCCTTCAGGCTCGTCACTGTGGCGCCGGCATTACCATCCGCCCCTGTTTGCACCTCATGTGGTGTGATGGTTGCCCCTTCCGCCACATTGAACGTCACGGTCTGGTTGGCGAGCGGGTTGCCGTTCGCATCGGTGACTTTTGCAGTGATCGCATTGATGTCCTTGCCATTGGCCGTTGCACCCGTGCCCACGCTCAGATTGCCGTCGGTGATTTCAGCGGTGTCACTGTCGGCCACGAAGTGAGCATCTTTCTTAGCTTCGCTATCATTAACCTTCGCGGTTACTGTATAAGCCCCTGCTTTGGCACTGGTCACTACTGCTGCAGCCTTACCTTTAGCCCCGGTAGTCCCTTTCACCGTAGTGATGTTCGCCCCTTCGGTCACAGTAAAGATAACCTCCTGATCGGCAACCGGATTACCATTCTCATCAGTTACCGTTGCCGTGGCGGTCACACCATCAGTTACCTTGCCGCTCGCGACCGTGTTGTCATGACCGATTACCAGGTTCTCATCAGTAATGGCAGCGGTGTCACTGTCGGCCACGAAGTTCACGTCAACCTTCTGCTCGCTGTCGCCCACCTTCGCCGTCACCGTCGAGGTGCCCGCCGTCATGCTGGTCAGGGTGGTCGCGGCCATACCGTCCGCTCCGGTCGTAACGGTTTCCGTCACCACCGTCGCGTCGTTGCCTGCCAGGAAGCTCACCTCCACACCAGAGACCGGGTTGCCGTTCGCATCGGTGACTTTTGCGGTCACACTGTCCGTCGACTTTCCGTCGGCTACAGCATTGTTGTCACCCACCGCCAAGTCGCCGTCAGCAATGCCGGCCGAGTCCTTATCCGCCACGAACGTCGTGTTTTTGCTCGTGCCCTTGCCATTCACTTCTGCTGTCACCGCATAGGTGCCCGCCTTCAGGCTCGTCACTGTGCGCC